>QPIL01000085.1 GCA_003666325.1 Methylococcales symbiont of Iophon sp. n. MRB-2018 | reverse complement strand
GACTCGACAACTTCTAGGGTGATAACCCTAAAAGATTTACTTATTGACGTTTTTTTTGATTCTACTTCCGAAAAAGTGTCCTCTAGAATTGACGTGAATATCGTGTCGAATATTTTTTACTACAGCTCAATATCCAGCACAAGTACCCACACAAATTATTTCGATTATATTGTTAAAAAGCCTAAGGAGCATCAGTTCCTTATCTAGCTAAACAGCTATTGTTGCCACTGCTCCGCTAAGTCCGACCATTATAAGGATTTTTTATTGTCCGTCAATTGTTTATTTGGGTTTTTATTATAAAATAATATAATTATCTAAAAATACACAATTTTTTAAGTTTTCGCATTAATATCCAATCCCTTAAACTGCATTTCATGCAGTTGTGCATAAGTGCCTTTTAATTCAATCAGTTTTTTATGGTTCCCTTTCTCAATTATCTCACCATTTTCCATTACAAAAATTACATCTGCATTCTCTATGGTTGACAAACGATGTGCAATAACTATTGATGTTCTGTTCTTTTGCACCCGTTCCAGTGCTGACTGAATATATTTTTCTGATTTAGTGTCTAGTGCTGATGTCGCCTCATCCAAAATTAATATGGGTGCATCTTTATATATCGCCCGAGCTAACGCTAATCTTTGACATTGCCCTCCTGACAATGTCACACCATGTTCACCAATTTGAGTGTCTAAACCATTTTCTAATTCTGCTATAAATTCCATAGCAAATGAATCTTCTGCCGCATTTAGTAAACGCTGTTCGTCAATGTTTATATCACCATAAATAATATTGTTTTTTGCAGAATCATCAAATAGCATTATTTGTTGGTTCACCATTGCTATTTGCTCGCGGAGATTTTCTATTTTAAGTTCTCTAATATCGTACCCATCAATTAATATCTGTCCTTTTTTAAGATCATAAAAACGCATTAAAATATTAACTAATGTTGTTTTCCCACTGCCTGATGCCCCTACCAGTGCTACAGTTTCCCCTGGACTGATCTTAAAACTTATATTGTTTAACGCTTTTTTCTCGGCATTTTCATATCCAAATGATACATTTAGAAATTCAATCTCTCCTTTACAGTCTGTTAATAGTCGATTCCCTGTGTTTATTTCAGGTAACTCGTCTATAACTTCAAACAATGATCGTGCTGCTGCTATGCCTTTTTGGATTTTTGAATTGGCACTGCTAATAAATTTGATTGCTCTAGGTAGCATAAAAGCAGCGGTTAAATAGCCAACAAACTCTCCTGTTGAAGATTTTGCCATAAATATTAATGCAAAATACATTAATCCTGACAAGGCTAGGGCAATTATAATTTGCATGACTGGACCTTGTATTGCTGTAGTCACTGCAAGTTTCATGGTTTGGTTTCTATGGTAACGACTTTGTTTTTTAAATCGCTTTATCTCAAATGCTTCTCCTCCGTAACTTTTAACTACTCTATGGCTATTAACAACTTCAGATACTATTTTTGTTAAGTCACCGACTGATTCTTGCAATCTTGTACTCAATCGCCTTAGTCTTTTACTGGCAAGTTTAACTATAATGGCGATTATCGGAGCAATACATAAGAATACTAATGATAATTGCCAGTTGATATAAAACAAATAGACTAGCAAACCAAGCGCGGTCATTCCCTCTCTTATGAGGGTCTTTAATGCGTCTGTAGCAGCTCCTGTTACTTGGCTTACATTATGCGTAATTCGGGAAATTAAATAACCACTATTGTGTACGTCAAAATACGCTGTTGGCAGACGGGTGTAGTGTGTAAAAATCTCACAACGTAAATTGTGTACTACGTTGGTAGAAACTTTGGCAATAAAATATCCTCCTATAAACCCACCTATACTTCTTACGATGATTAACCCACTGAATAAAAAAGGTAGCGTCGTTGCACCTGCACGATCTTCTGTTTGAAGTGTGTCTATAATGGTTTTAATCAATTCTGCAAATAATGGTTGTGTTGCAGAAGAAATCATATATCCGAAAATACTAATAGCAAACAAACCTTTGTAAACCCAGACATAGGATAATAACCGTCGATAAACCTTAATTCCTGAGTTTTTTTTTGCACTCTTTTTTTTCTGCTTTCTTTTATTTCTGTTCATAATTCTATCAATTCTTATTTAAACCAAATAAGGACATTATTTTTCTCATCCTTTTAAATAAAAACACCAACTCTGAGTTGGTGTCTTGAATTCGCCTGTTTTTATTTTTAATTTCTTTTCAAAAAAATCTTATTGTTTGGTCACTAAAATAGCTTCCATCACTAGATATTCCAGATCCGAGCCATAGAACATATTTAATGCATCCAATGGGCTACATACCATTGACTCCCCCTTTCTGTTCAAGGAGGTATTCAAGATTAATGCATTACCATTCTGCCGCTGCAATTAATTTTCCATCAATATACAATGCTACTGAAGCATCGTTATTTACCACACCAGAAAGACCTAATACAATCATAAATAAATCAACTTAACCTTAGTAAAATTCTAGCAACTAAATTTTTCCTTTGCTGCGTAAACGAGCAACAATTTTATACCACATCGCTTTTGAATATGAAGACAACTTTTCTTCTTTCATATACATTTTAAAGAAGCGTATTTTATCACTTAATCTCCAGCTTTTCATTCGCCGAGAAAAAGTATACAAATCTCGCTCCATCGCTATATTTCTAGTCAAGGTTCGCCTCACTTTTTCTAAATCGATAAACCTTACTTCCCAACAATCATTAATAGAAGCAACAAACACATGCTTATCATAAAAACAGCGATGCTGAATACGCTGGCTATGCATATGACCCATATTCATAGCAACTGCTGCCATCAACTTTTCACGCTGTTTCTTATCCTGCATTAAAGCACTATTTCTTGAATAACTTTCCGCTGCAAGTGACTCAAAACCTTCAAGCTCTTTGGTTATTAAAATAGCTTGGCTTTTACCCTCTTTATTATGCCGGTAATAAAAATAAACGATCTCTAATGTTGGAATGTTAAGACCAGTGAGTAGACGGATATTTTTAAATTCTCTATAAAATGTAGGTATCCCCCTTCTAAGACGACTCAACCAGGATTTTGCATTGTGATTCTCTTGCCTTTTTAAAAACACAGCTACAGAGCCACCATCTTCTGTATTTAGTCTTATTCTGGATACACCACTCCAACCACCTCGCCTTATATTTGGTCCTTCAAACCAATCAGCTTTCAAAGCCCAAATTGCATCAAAATCCTCTAAATCATTTAATTTAAGAATTGACTCCCAGACACTACTTTTATATTCTTTCACTAACTTACCCAATGTTTTTACATCAATTACCCTAGCAAAATATCTTTGCACCCAAGATATTTACCTTTTCTTTTTGCTATCAGACATACTATTTAAAATACTGGCTTTCCGCTCTACTTTATCCCATAACAATCTTTCACCTTTAAAAATACTTCTCAGTGAACGCCCTCTATAAATTTTTATAAATCGTAAAAAATCTCTATTCGTCAATCCGATATTCATTGCAGAAAAATATAAAGCTGCTAAGTCTTTAATAAGCCACCTTTTCGGCACCGTCTTTCTCAATTGCGCTCTATGTAAATCTATTAAAAATAATTGCCTTTTATCTTCAAGCTGGCTATTTTTTTTCATCAAAAAATGACAGATGTATAAATCACGATGATTAATGCCATTTTCATGCAATTTTTTTACTATGGTTGCAATCTTATTTATTAAAAATAACTTCTCTCTATAATCGGGTTTTTTATTAATCCATTTGGCACAATAATCTTCTAAACTTATTGTGTTATCAAGTTCTTCTGTAATAAGAAACGACTGGAGTTTCGCAGGGTTAATCCCTCGCTGAGAAAAACCAACAATTTGCATTGTATCTATACCCAACAATTTTAATTTATTGATGGCTAGATATTCATCTTTTGCACCTAGAACCGGCAATTTTAACTGAAAAAGGTTTTTTAAAATTTCCCGCCATCCAATTCCAAAGTGTTGCTTAATAAAAAAACCTTGTTTATCAATGTAAAATCGAAGCGTTTTTCTACCATCAATATTACGATACACGTCTCCGTCTATTTGCATAATTTCTTCAAATGATGCGTTTTTTAACTGTTTTATTTGTATCGAGACCTTTGCATAATTCACAAATACCACCTCAATTTTAATTCTTGTAATTTTTTAAAAAAAAGCTCTATGCAAGACTTTGTTATTGTGTTCGCCAAGCTTTTTATCATTGTAGACAACTTCTAGGTCTTGGGTGTTGTTGCCATCTTTGCCTTTGTACTTTCTACTGTTTAACTTTAATGACAGTGGCATCAATAATGTTGATTGAGCCTAACGAGACTCGGATAAAGATAAATCAATAAACCGTCTAAACATTAGGTCTCTGGCAATTTGTTTTTCTAAGGCTTCATCACTGAGGTTATACCAAGCCTGAAGAATAAGAATCTTAAACATCATCAATAGCGGGTAGCTGGGTGCACTTCGCTTGGATGAATAAAGGTTTGACAGGTTTTTTCTATTGCTTTCCAGTTGATGATGTTATGCACATCATCAAGTTCTGATAAGGATTTGTGCTGAACAATAAGTGCATCTGCAAATGAGGTTTGTTGTGTGTTTTTCCAAGACATTTTTAATATTTCTGTGGTTGTTTTAGATAGGTGTCATTTTACCAGATGCGTGGTTTCTTGATTTTTTAATGGGTTGATTTATGCAAAGGTCTCATGGAATAGGTAAGCGCACGACATGAAGTTAATAATGAAACATAGGCTAAAAACAAAAATCAATTACTCCGACCCCTTGGTTTTAGGCTAAAACCAAAAATCAATTACTCCGACCCCTTGGTTTCCTCCGACCCCTTGGTTTTGACCCCTTGGTTTAAACCAAAAATCAATTACTCCGACCCCTTGGTTTTCCTTGGTTTTCGACCCCTTGGTTTTATTACTCCGACCCCTTGGTTTTTATATTCATTTTGGTACCACCTTATTTTCTCTTAAACATTCACGAATACTAGCTACAGCTCCTTTTTGATTATAGTGATACCGACAAGCTATTATTGTAATATGTGTTTCGGTTACTGCATATACAAGCCGATGGGCATCATCTATTCTCCGAGACCAAAAACCTGATAAATTTTCTTTTAACGGTTCAGGTTTACCTATTCCTTCAAATGGTGTTTGTTTTACATTAGAAATCAATTTATTGATTCGTTTTAATGTCTTTTTATCTTGCCCTTGCCAATAAAGATAATCAGACCATGCCTCATCAGTCCAAGCTAAACATCTATTCACTTAATAGCTCTCTTTCTTGAACAGCTCCTTGGTTGAATTGTGCAATTGATTTTCTAAGGTGTTTTGCGTTTTCAGGGGACTTTAATAAGTATACTGTTTCCATCAAACTGCTGTAATACTCAAATGACATTACAACAGCATCTTCACTATCGCGTCTAGTTATCACAGTACAATCAGCATCATTAACCACTTGGTCTAAAACACTTTTAAGTCTATTTCGGGCTTCTGTAAATGAAACAATTCGCATTTTTCACCTCACTTGTTTAAGTTAGTAAACAAGTGTAACACTCAAGCTTAAGTTGTACAATAAACGGGACATGTTTTTTAGGCTAATGCCAAATTCAGTAGCCTCTGGAAGATATACGATGAACCCTGCAAACACACTGAACTTTGATAAAAAATGACCTCTAAAAAAGAAATTTAGTGTCCAGTTTATTGGAGGAACTTCAGCCCCCCTATTGTTTTATTGTTTATGACACTTTGGGAAATCGATCAAAGAAAACTTAACAATACTATCGCAGTAAGCGACAGTGTAAAATAATATTATTAAAAGCTAGGACGTTAATATGTTTAATAATCAAACTGTTCTTATTACGGGAGGCACTGGGTCTTTTGGTAATGCCTTTGTGCCAATGACTCTTGAGAAGTATAGCCCCAAGAAAATTATCATTTACTCACGAGATGAAATGAAACAGTGGGAAATGGCCAAAAAGTTTGAAGGTGACTCTCGTGTGCGATTTTTTATTGGAGATGTACGAGATAAAGAGCGTTTATATCGTGCGTTGGATGGAATTGATTATGTGGTACATGCGGCTGCAACAAAAATAGTGCCTACCGCTGAGTACAACCCGTTTGAATGTGTAAAAACAAATATTAGCGGTGCAATGAACTTGATTGATGCTTGTATTGATAAAAAGATTAAAGGTGTCGTTGCACTTTCAACCGACAAAGCCAGTAGTCCAGTTAACCTCTATGGTGCAACGAAACTGGTTTCGGATAAGTTGTTTGTAGCAGGAAACGCATACTCAGGAGAGCATGGGACACGGTTTTCTGTTGTACGCTATGGCAATGTGATGGGTTCACGGGGTTCGGTAATTCCTTTCTTTATGTCGATTAGAGAAAAAGGTGTTTTGCCAATAACAGATGAGCGAATGACACGCTTTATGATTTCGCTAGAAGATGGTGTTAAGCTTGTTTGGCATGCTTTTAAAGATATGGAAGGCGGAGAAGTTTATGTTAAAAAAATCCCGTCAATGAAAGTAACAAACCTTGCCAGAGTTATTGCGCCAGAAGCCAGACAGGAAATAATAGGTATTCGTCCTGGTGAAAAACTCCATGAGGAAATGATAAGCTCGGAAGATGCGGCTTACACTTATGAGTACCCCAAGCATTTTAAAATTCTGCCGACTATTAATAATTGGGGTTTGGATAAAACACGCATTAAAGATGGAGTAAAAGTTAAAGAGGGTTTTGTTTATGCCAGTGATAGTAATGAAGAATGGATGAGTGATGATGACTTTAATACATGGGTTAAAGCAAACGAAGGAAAAAGTTGAGTATACAGGCACATTAGTAAATATCAGCATGGAGTTTAGAGCTTGCTTATCATTTTTTTCAACATCTGGTTTGTATCTTACAGCTAGACATATTCCTGTGCTTGATATAACGCCTTATGTCACTTTAAACGAATTTGAATCTAAGCCATCATCAGTTAATTCTCTACACTATGGTGATAAACAAGGTCGGCTTACGAATTACCTAGTGGAAATAGGGGTGCAGGAAAGGTTGGTCGATTTGGATGACGTATTTATAACAGAGGTATTGACAAGTCTTTCAAAAAAACAATTTGATTCATTAATAAAACACTTTCCAGCAAACTCTAATACTTTAATTTATAACAAGCTTGAGGAATTATCAAATTGATCCCGTATGGCAAGCAAGATATAAACCAAGCAGATATTGATGCGGTTATTGAGGTATTGCAGTCAGATTTTCTAACACAAGGGCCAAAAGCCCCTCAGTTTGAAGCGACTGTTAGTGAAAAAGTGAATGCGGATTATGCGGTAGCAACTAATAGTGCTACCTCAGCACTCCACCTTGCCTGTCTTGCACTTGGCTTAGGCAAAGGTGATTGCTTATGGACAAGCCCAATAACGTTTGTTGCCTCTGCGAATTGTGGGCTTTATTGTGGGGCAAAAGTAGATTTTGTTGATATCGACCCTCAAACCTATAACTTATGTCCGAAAGCACTTGAACAAAAACTGATAGACGCTAAAGAAAAAGAAAGATTACCTAAAGTTGTTCTCCCCGTCCATTTTGCAGGGCAGTCTTGTGATATGGCTAAAATTTATCAGTTAAGTGAAGAATACGGTTTTAATATTATTGAAGATGCCAGCCATGCCATTGGTGGGCAATATTTAGATCAGCCGGTGGGAAGCTGTAAATACTCGGATATAACTGTTTTTAGTTTTCACCCAGTAAAAATCATCACAACGGCAGAAGGCGGCTTAGCTACTACTAACCAGCCAGCGTTAGCAGAAAAAATGCAATTATTGCGCAGCCACGGTATTACCCGTGACCCTACATTAATGACAAAACAGGCGGACGGTGGCTGGTACTATCAGCAAGTTGAACTGGGTTTTAATTACCGTATGACTGAATTGCAAGCGGCTCTAGGTGTTAGCCAAATGCAGCGATTGGATGAGTTTGTAAAAAAACGCCATGTTCTTCAGCAACGCTATCATAAGCTGTTAAAAGGCTTACCTATTAAGCTGCCCTATCAATCAAGTGAGTGTTATTCGGCGCTACATCTTTACCCAATACAGCTTAAACTTGAAAACCTTGGCAAAACACACAAGCAGGTTTTTGGTGAATTGCGTAGTAGTGGTTTAGGTGTGAGCTTGCACTATATTCCTGTACATACGCAGCCCTACTATCAAACAATGGGCTTTAAACAAGGTGATTATCCTAACGCCGAGCATTATTATAGTCGTGCGATTAGCATTCCTTTATATCAAGGGCTTACGCTGGATAAGCAAGACCAAGTTATTAAAATATTAACCAAGGTTTTATTGTGACTAAAAATCACCCAAGTACACTACACTAACACCCTCTTCATTCCTTTATATCGCGGTCTGAGCGATATAAAGCAACAATTTATTATTAAATCTTTATTGGATTTATGCAAAATTTAGATTCAAGATTAGAAAAATTAGCCATAGGCACCGTGCAATTTGGGGTGAATTATGGAGTGACTAACACTGTAGGGCAAACGCCAATCAGTGGAGTTCGCAACATTATAAACCTAGCAAAGCAACACAATATCAATACCATAGATACCTCACCAGCTTATGGTAATAGTGAGGCTGTATTAGGCGAAGTTGGTGTAAATAATTGGCAAATCATCACCAAAACTATTCCCTTAACTTCTACAAAAGAAGTTATTGACCGCGTTAATGCTTCGTTAAAACAATTAAAACAAAATTCAATCCATGGTTTATTAATTCATAATATTGATGATATTTATAAAAACAATTTTCAAGATTTATTTACCCAACTTTCAAACCTAAAATATCAAGGGGTTATTAAAAAAATAGGCTTTTCTTGCTACACACCAAACCAAGTGGATTTTTTATTGGCAAATTTTGAGTTTGATATTATTCAAGTCCCACTCAATATTTTTGATCAACGACTAATACAAGGTGATCAACTCAAGAAACTCAAAGAAAACGGTGTGGAAATACATACTAGAAGTGTTTTTTTACAAGGGGTGTTATTAGATTTTGATAATCTTACAAATTATTTTTCAACTTGGCATAAGCAGTTTACAAAATACCAACTAATGGTTGAGAGTAGTGGTTTATCGCTGTTGGAATACGCCCTTAATTTTGCATTAAACATTAAGGAAATAGACAAAATATTGGTCGGCGTTAATAGCCAGCAGCAATTACAAGAAATCATCACCGCATCAACAAGTAAAAATCAAACAGAATTAAAACCATTTAACATTGATGATATTAATTTGTTAAACCCAGCATTGTGGAAATTATGATATTAGCAATACTACAAGCAAGAACCTCTTCGTCAAGACTGCCAAACAAAGTATTAAAAAAAATATTAGGCAAAGAGATGATATTGCATCAAATTAACAGAATCCAGCATTCTAAACTCATTGATAAAATAGTGGTTGCCACTAGCGATAATGCCGAAGATATGGCTATTGTTGAATTATGCAAACAACATAATATTGATGTTTTTACAGGTGATTTAGATAATGTGCTTGATAGATTTTATCAATGTTCCATCAAATTTAAACCTGAACATATTGTGCGTTTAACAGCAGATTGCCCAGTGGCAGATTATCAAGTAATAGATAAAGTTGTTGAATACTATTTAAACGGTAAATATGATTATTGTGGCACTGCTGAAACATTTCCTGATGGGTTGGATGTAGAAATTTTTAGCTTAAAATCACTAATTAATACTTGGGAGAATGCCACTCTAACCTCTGAAAAAGAGCATGTAACCTATTATATAAATCAAAATAGTGGAAATTTTAAAATAGGGTATTTAGAAAATAATCAAGATTTATCAACTATGCGCTGGACTGTGGATGAGCCAGAGGATTTCATCTTAATTGAAGAAATTTACAAAAACTTATACCCTAAAAATCCTAATTTTTTAATGGCCGATATTTTAAACCTACTCAAGCAACAACCCGTATTAGCCACTATTAACAGCCAATTTAAACGCAACGAGGGTTTGCAGAAATCACTTGCAAGAGAATAATTTTTTATGCGACTAACTGCCCAAGAAATAAAATCTATACAATTCTGCTCTGCACAATTTTTTCCAAATTCAGTGGTTTATTTATTTGGTTCAAGGGTGGATGATAAAAAAAAAGGAGGGGATATTGATTTATACATTGAGACTAAATTAGGGGATGCTTTTAATAGAAAATTAAACTTTACAGCCAAATTAAAATCATTAATTGGTGAGCAAAGAATTGATGTTTTAATTAATGATGGCAATGAAAATAAACACATCTTTCAAACAGCAAGAAGAACGGGAATTAGTATTATGAACGAATACCAAGAAAATCTTGAAATTACTTTAAATGAGTGCAAACAGCACACCAAGAGAATTAATTATGCTACTCGAAAAATGGATAAGTTTATGCCTTTAACGCCAGCTACTTTTTTAAAGTTATCAGAAACTAAAATTGGTAATATTGATCAATTTTTATTTAGATTTATTAAACTACAAGATACCATAGGCACAAAATTATTCCCCAATATTCTATTATTTTTAGGTGAGGAGATTGCCAATAAAAGTTTTATAGACAGATTAAATCGTTTAGAGCAATTAAATTTATTAGATTCTAAATATACTTGGAACAATTTAAGAAAAATAAGAAACGACCTGAGCCACCAATACGAACAAGTTTCTAATAATAGTATTGGTTATTTAAACGATATTTATCAAAAAAAAGAACAACTAATAACCTTTTATTTGCAGATTAACCAGTATTATCAACAAAAAATTAAATGAGTTATAAACAATCAGAACAACTACTGGATAGAGCACTAAAATCAATTCCACTTGCTTCACAAACTTTTAGTAAAAGTCTAACCCAATATCCAAGAGGGGTGTCGCCATTTTTTATTAGCAAAGGCAAAGGCAGTAAAGTTTGGGATGTGGATGGCAATGAATACATTGATTTTGTTAATTCTCTAGCAGCAGTAACACTTGGCTATTGTGATACGGATATTGATAAAGCAGTGCAGAAACAAATGCAAAATGGCGTGATTTTTTCATTGCCACATATTTTAGAAACCCAAGTTGCCGAGCAGTTAATAGATGCCATTCCTTGCGCACAAAAAGTTAGATTTGCTAAAAATGGCACGGATGCAACCAGTGCTTCTATCCGCATTGCTAGGGCATATACTGGCAAAGAACACATTGCTGTTTGTGGCTATCATGGCTGGCAAGATTGGTATATTGGCTCTACTACTAGGGATTTAGGTGTGCCAAAATCAGTTAAGGCATTAACGCATAAATTTGAATATAACAATATCACCTCGCTAGAAAAATTGTTCAAAGCACAAGATTTGGCTTGTGTGATTATGGAGCCGATGAACATTGAATATCCACAAGATAATTTTTTAGCGAAAGTAAAAGTACTAGCGCACCAGCATAATGCACTATTGATTTTTGATGAAACCATTACTGGCTTTCGCTACTCATTAGGGGGTGCGCAAGAATTATTTGGCGTTGTGCCAGATTTGGCTACTTTTGGCAAGGGTATGGCAAATGGACATCCCTTATCTGCGGTAGTTGGTAGTAACAAAATTATGCAAACGGTTGAGGATATATTTTTCTCTGGCACTTTTGGTGGTGAAACTTTATCACTGGCTGCGACAAATGCAGTGATTAAAAAATATAAAAATCAAGCCGTTCCAAAGCACCTAGCAGAATTTGGAACATATCTATTAGAGCAATTAAATCAATTAATTAACGCTGAAAATATAGCAGATATTTTTTGGACATCAGGACACCCATCTTGGAGTTTTTTACATATCAAAGAGCAAGCAGAATACGATAGTTTTACAATAAAAACTTTATTCCTACAAGAAATGTTTAAACGTGGCATTTTAACCCTAGGCTCGCACAATTTGAGTTTTTCACACTCCAAAGCAGATATTGATAGATTGTTAAAAGTCTATGCAGAAGTTTTACCAATGATTAAAAGTCATATTGTTAATAAAAGCTTACTAAAAAATATACAGGGTGAAATGTTAAAACCTTTGTTTAAAGTTAGATAACAATTAATTTTAAATTTTTACATTTATGATTGATACCACTCGTTTTATTTTAAAACCAATAACCATAGCGGATGCTAACGCCAATTATTTATCTTGGTTAAATATAAAAACCAGCAGTTATATTGATTATGCAAAACAAAACCCAAAATTAGACGACCTCAAACAATATATTCAAGAGAAGTCCAATCAAAAGGAAGTGCTATTTTTAGGGATTTTTGCCAAATATAATAACCAACACATTGGTAATATCAAATACGAGCCGATTGATTTTGATAAAAAACAAGCCACTATGGGTATTTTAATTGGCGATAAAAATTGGCGTGGTAAAGGCGTTGCAGTTGAAGTTATTGTTGCTAGTAGCAATCACCTTAAACAAAATCACAATACCCAAACCATTTTATTAGGCGTTGACGCTAATAATACGCCTGCTATTGCTGCGTATAAAAAAATGGGTTTTCAAATTGATACACAAGACAACAATAGCTTAAAAATGACTTGGCATATACAAGCAATAAGTCAAAGTCTAAAATGAGATTATCAGCAAAATACATTGAGTGTGATTAAACAAAATTTTAATTGTTTTTTTGAAAATGGGGATGTTCATTTATCACTTGAATTTACAGCATAAGTGCAACACTCGTTAGTCGATCAAAAGTGTATAGTAATTATAAATTATACAAAAAACTATACACTATGGATTTTGACTATAAAAGCATTCCAGTCGCCCCAAAATTAGCCGATTTGCAAGATTATTACCAAACTTCGGTTGCCTTTGCCAAGGTGCTAGGCGTTACCCGAATGACGCTAATCGCATGGCGTGATAATCCAGCCAAAATTAAAATTAAAAATCAAGATAAACTCGATTTTCTCTGGTGTAAATATGTGTTTTTGCCTAATATACACCGCTAACCAAAGGGCAAAAACAAGACAACAAACAACGCTCATCTATTCGCTATATTGTTGAGCGTACTTTTGGACTGCTTAAACAACATCCTGGATTAGGCAAGGCAATATACCTTGGACTACAGAGAAATAAAGCCAGAGCACAGCTGATTGCCATGAGTCACCATCTTAAAACTGGGATGAATATTTTTAAAGAAATGCAACGATTAAAAGGTTTAAGGGGTTATTGTGTCCAATGAGGTTAAAAATGGAAAACAAAGATAAAAAGTTAGACAAACAGGGTATTTTTTAGATTTTGATAGAAAAATATGGAAAATTTTAAAAATATTTTTTAAAAAATTATAAAAGTTGAAATTAGGATGGGAAATTATGAATTACGCAAAGGTCTCAATAGAATAAAAAACAGTAAGGCTTAAATAAAAGAGAGGGCTGTAAGTTTGCTAGAACCAGAAACACGTGAATATATTGATAAGCAGCTAAAAGGTTGCGACTGGGTTATACAAGATAAAACTCAACTCAACCTCTTTGAATCGCTAGGCGTTGCTGTACGTGAAATGGATACAGATACCGGCCCAGCTGATTACATGTTGTTTATAGAGGGCAAAGCCTGCGGCATTATTGAAGCAAAGAAAGAGGGTGAAAACCTCGGTGGTGTTGCCGAGCAATCAGCACGTTATGCCACCTCTCATACTAACTATATAGAACGCTGGGTAGCAGACGATCAGCCATTACCCTTTTTATACGAAGCCACCAATCAAGAAATTCGTTTTCGTGACGAGCGAGACCCAAAACCACGCTCACGCCCACTGTTCCATTTCCATAAGCCAGAAACCTTTAAAGAATGGCTAGAAGAGGGCAGAAGCCTACGCTCAAGGCTAGCAGATGACCTACCCGAGCTAAACACAGACCGTTTACGCAATTGCCAAATTGACGCCATTCACGGTATTGAACACAGTTTAAAACAGGCTAAACTCCGCGCCTTACTGCAAATGGCGACAGGTTCAGGTAAAACTTATACTGCCGTTACACAGGTGTATCGTCTCGCCAAGTTTGCCAAAGTAAAGCGAGTCTTATTTCTGGTTGATCGTGGCAATTTAGGCACCAATGCAAAAGATGAATTTGAACAATTTGTTATCCCGAATGATGGCCGCAAATTCACCCAACACTACAACGTCAACATACTCGGCCGTGCAGGCATAGCCGATGCCAGCAAAGTCACCATATCCACCATTCAGCGCATGTACTCACAGCTAACAGGGCAAGAGTTAGACGATGAGGCAGACGAGCACTCAGGCTTTGAAGTAGAAACCAGCAGCGTTAATAAACAACCGCGCCCCGTTACCTACAACCCCAGCATTCCTATTGAAGCGTTCGACATT
>QPIL01000086.1 GCA_003666325.1 Methylococcales symbiont of Iophon sp. n. MRB-2018 | reverse complement strand
ACTCTGAATGAAAGAGCTTTAGTTGCTCTGGGGTTGGGGTTGGGGTTGGGGTTGGGGTTGGTTTTGTTAGTCTATTTTACCAGCAAAACGACCAAGAAATAGCCGTTATTTTACCAAATACTGCTTGTTTTGTCTATGGTTTTTGTTTAATTTATTGTTATAAATCAGATGGTTGTTGTGTTTTTAAGGGTTGACTAAGTACAGTTAATAAACCAAACTTAATAATACCACGCAAACATACGCTGAGGTCTCGCTGGATAAGCACTATTTTTAAAGATTGTATAAAACGTTATTATCTCTATCTCTATTCACTTGCTTTTTACTTCTTTTACCCTGAGAAATTCGTTCCTGAGTAAATTTGGTAATCATTTGCTCCCAGTTGGTGTATTTTTCATAACCTTTAAAGCCAGATTTTTTGCGCTTTTTGAAGTTTTCTTTACCCAGAACAACCATTTCAAGTGCTGTTTTACCATCCACTAAATCAAGAAACTCTTTATTATTTCTTACTACATCGCGTACTGTCCAATAAGAGACTTCAAATTCAATACGTTGTTCAGTAGGTAAGCGATCTTTAATCATACTGGCAGATCTATTAGCCGTTTTAACACTTCGACCGTTTATCTTACTTCCTGATGTGCAACTCATCATAAAGACAGTTGTCATTAAAACAAAAAGTGTGAATGAACATTTCATAAAACCAACCTCAAAAAAAGATTTAAGAATAAATACCAGTCGTTTTTTATAAGCACTTGGGCATAGTTAATTATGCCCAAGTGCTTACCTATTCTCTCTAATACCAAACCTGATTTTTAATGAGACCTCAGCATAACTTTGGACTGGATAAAAAAGTGATAGAATTTTTCAGGTTTTAGTCAAAATACAAGTAATAGTGCACTATTGCGCGTTATTTTGGCTGAAAGATGAAAAACTTCTAGCCTTTTTTATCCGTTCATGAGTTATGCTGAGGCCTCGATATATACTTTCCCAACTGAAAAGCGTGATTAATCACATCAGATTTTTAAACAAAGTAAACTAACCGCTCATTATAAACCCAAGCTAATCTTTTATGCTGGAATTTATCCAATTATTAAATCAAAGATATCAAG
Source organism: Methylococcales symbiont of Iophon sp. n. MRB-2018 (assembly GCA_003666325.1). Classification (GTDB taxonomy): domain Bacteria; phylum Pseudomonadota; class Gammaproteobacteria; order Methylococcales; family Methylomonadaceae; genus QPIN01. The sequence goes on along the minus strand of QPIL01000086.1, from coordinate 14,616 downwards.
CCTTACGCACAAGTCTAAATAACAATGATCCACGTTGCTTAATATTCCAGCAACGCATAGAACAGCTATTTCTGATGGAAGCGTTTATAAGAAAAGGTATATTGATTGATTCAGATTCAAAAACGCCATTACAAATTGCTATTTTAGGGCCGACACAAACGGGAAAAAGCACTATATCAAACTTGATTCTTAATAGCCATAATGCAGGTGTCAGTCCACTGGCTGGATATACCGCACATCCGCAAGGTTTTTGTTATCAAACTACATTAAGTCAAAGACAGGGCTTACAGAGCTTTTATGGACGTTTTCAACAAGTATTACAAAGTGAATTAAATAAGCAACGCTATGATTGCTATTCATTAACAGAAAGCAATGAAAAAACAAACTTATTACCTGACTGTGTTTTTTGGGATACTCCCGATTTTGATTCAATTGACTCTGCTGATTATAGAGAAGGGGTTATCAGAACCATTGCATTGGCGGATATAGTCGTTTTAGTGGTAAGTAAAGAAAAATATGCCGATCAATCTGTCTGGGAAATGATGTCAACGATAGAATCATTTCATCAACCCAGCATAATTTGTGTCAATAAATTAATAGCAGGCAATGAAGAAATAATTATTCGTTCACTGAAAGATAAATGGCTACAAGCAAGAACTGATGAACTTCCTCCCGTTATACCTTTATATTATCAAAAACAAACAGCTATGCCTGTTTGGCCTGCATCAGAAAATAAGCTGTTTTTTCAGTTACAAAAAAAAGTATCGCTAAAAAAACATTTTGCTTATGAACAGGAAATATTAAACAAATATTGGAACAGTTGGCTAGACCCTATCATTATAGAACATGAAATGGTTAAAACCTGGCATGCTTTAGTCGATAAAAATATAGAGCAAATCATACAAGAGTATCAACGTGATTTTCTTGATCACCCTCATTATTACAATACTTTTCAAAATGCATTAATCGAATTACTCAACTTATTAGAAATACCGGGTATTTCAAGAGTCATAACAAAAACTAGGCGTGTATTAACCTGGCCAATCAGAAAAATATTCGGCATTGGTAGAAAACCAAAATCAGCGTTGAGTCAGGAAGAAGCAATATTGGCACAATTAGGCGAACACCTGTTAATTCAATTAGCAGATCAATTACTAGAAAAAATTGATACCGACGGCAAACAAAACAAATGGTGGAATGATTGTTATTGTCGCGTGCGACAACAGCGCAATGCAATATTAGAAGACTATCAACAATCCATTAATCAGTATTGTACAACTTTCCAACAAGATGTTGATGCAACGGCAAATAAGCTTTATCACAAATTAGCAGAGCATCCTATTATCTTAAATAGCTTAAGAGCAACACGCGCATCAACAGATGCGGCGGCTATGGCATTAATGATAGCAACAGGAGGCATAGGCGTTCATGATTTGGTCATTACCCCCGCCATGCTGTCAATCACCTCCATGCTGACAGAAAGTGCTATAGGTAGCCATCTGAAAGGAGTGAAAAACGAGTTAAAACAACATCAAATGGAAGTTGTTAAAAAGGATTTATTCATAGCCTGTCTTAAACATTCACTATCCCTTATACCCGTGCAACTGTCAGAAACTAGCGGATTCAACATTTCTATCGAACAAGTACAACAAGCAGAAAGCCAACGTAAAGAGAAAAAACATGGCATACGATTACTCTGATATACAAGCAAAAATAGACCATTGGGTACAACATGCAATAGCAGAAGGCTGGATAGAAAAAACGCTTACTCAAACCTTAGTTAAACAGAAAAATAACTCAGCTAATGACTTGTTTACAACGGCTAATGCAAGACCTCTACTTGTCTCTTTTATCGGCGGCACGGGTGTTGGAAAAAGCTCCTTACTCAACAAATTAGCGGGGCAATCTATTGCTAAAGCAGGCGTAGAAAGACCTACTTCTCGTGAGGTGACACTGTATTATCATCAATCGATCTCTCTACATTTACTAGAAGAAACATTTCCAGTGCATCAGATTAAATTGGCTCAGCATAGTGAAGATGCCAATAAACACATTATCTGGATGGATATGCCTGATTTTGATAGTACAGAACAAAAAAATAAAGACATTGTTTTGCAATGGCTACCTTTTATAGATGTGCTCATTTATGTTGTTAGTCCAGAGCGTTATCGTGATAATAAAGCCTGGCAAATGTTATTAGCAGAAGGTGCCAACCATGCTTGGGTTTTTGTTTTAAATCAGTGGGATAAAGGGGTTGCTGCTCAATATGATGATTTTAAACAGCAACTGGCATTAGCAGACTTTAATGACCCTCTGGTTTTTAAGACCGTTTGCACAGAACAAATAGCAGATGAGTTTTCTCAACTACAGTCCGCGATAGAAAATATCGCTACAGAAAAAACCATTGATAAGCTGGAATCAAGAGGGCTACAACAACGAAAAGATGAGATAAAAAATAACTTAGAAGACTGCTTAAAAACATTAGGTGGGCAGCAGGCATTTTTATTATTAGCTGATTATCAAAAGAGTAGCTGGTTGCAAACTCAAAAAGTATTAAAGCAAGGGTTTGAATGGCCTGCTCAACAAGCCGCAAAGCACTATTCAGAAGCAAAAATAGATGGCAGTGTTGAAATCTGGGATGCGTGGGCGCAGAGCCGATTCAATGATTATCTTGATGATTTGATTGTGACTATTAACCAATATGGATTGCCAACTACACCGATAAGAAAAACCTTGATGGATAGTCGCACCAATGCAAAAAAAATACTCCACATTCGTGCAGAATTAGGTTGTCGTCAATCATTAGTCAATCCAGGGAATGCCATACAACGAATGCTACTAAAAATAGCAACTATCAGCGAAATCATGTTACCGCTGATAGCAATGAGCGTAGTCGGCTATGAAGTATTACAGGGTTATTATAATAGTTCGACTTCCAATACGGCCTTTTTAGGGGCAAATTTTGCAGTGCATAGTGGGCTTTTAATTTTAATCAGTTGGCTACTTCCATTTTCCATCAGAAAAAAAATGCAGCCATCTCTGGAAAAAGCCGCGTTGAAAGGTCTGCATAATGGTTTAGATGAGGCAATGAGGATGATAAATAACGAAGTGATTCAAACCCTCAAAAACTTTAAAATGCAGCAGAATGAAAAAATAGCGGAATTAAATCTAATAATAATGGCGTGTGATAACGACAAGCATAAAATGGATTTAACGGATGCTAATCAGCAACTCAATAGAATGTTAGTAGACTAATTTGTCAACCCTTAAAAACACTTGAAAAAGACTAAAGACGAAAGTGTCAAGTTTCACCACGTTGTACCATGATTTTTTAAAAGTTCAGCTCGAAACATATCGGGTGGTTTTCTAAAAATTTGTGGATTTATTCTATACCAACATTGGACGGCTTCAAAGGGCGTTCTAACCTTTAATTCTCTTTTTAGGCTGCTATGCCTTCGGTTAAGGTTGTAATAGACCAAAAAAACTTATCTAAATCGGCTTTTAATTCAGTCTCGTATTTGTACGTTAAGACCTTAATCGTAGCATCTTTGATTTTCCTAACCCCCGTAAGACTGCGTTTGTCTTGTTCGGTCAAGTTAAGATTTTTTCTAAAACCAGTAAAATTGCTGTTAAAATTGAATTGTTTCATCTGTCTTCCCAGCTTTGTTATATAAACACTATATATGGTGGTTTATTTATTTTTCAAGTCTATATGTTGATTTGGTTGAAATCAAACATCAATGTTATAATCTTTCTTCCTAACTATCATTTTTTAGAGTTAATCTGGTAAAAAATAATGCACTTATTGATACAAAATTTTAAATGTTTACTGGCTGTTTTATTATTAACAGGTAGTGTTGTACATGCAAATAACACCATAATGATACCAGCAACACCCAGTGTGGCAGCTAAAAGTTTTATTCTATTAGACTTTAATAGTGCCAAGGTTTTAGCAGAGAAAAATGTTGATGTAAAACTATCGCCAGCCAGTTTAACCAAAATAATGACGGTTTATGTCATATTTAAAGAATTAGAAAGTGGACGTTTAACACTGGATGAAAAAGTAACGATTAGTAAAAAGGCATGGCAAACACCAGGTTCAAGAATGTTTGTCGAAGTTAATAAGCAAGTGGCGATTGAAGACTTGTTACAAGGTGTTATTATTCAGTCGGGTAATGATGCCAGTGTTGCTTTAGCAGAGCATGTTGCTGGTGATGAGGCGACTTTCGCCGCCATGATGAATCAACATGCAGAGCGTTTGGGTATGTTAAATTCGCATTTTCAAAATAGCACGGGGTTACCCAGTGATAACCATTACACCACAGCAAGAGATTTAGTGACATTAACCAGATCTGTTATCAATGAGTTCCCTGAGTATTATAAGTGGGATTCGCAAAAGGAATTCACCTATAACAATATAACTCAGTCTAATAGAAACAAATTGTTATGGCGTGATAAGTCAGTGGATGGTGTAAAAACGGGTTATACAGAAGGGGCTGGCTATTGTATGGTGACTTCAGCTTTAAGAGAAGGCACACGTTTAATTTCAGTGGTTATGGGGACAGCAAGTGCCAATGCCAGGGCTAATGAAAGTCAGAGTTTAATAAATTATGGCTTTCGTTTTTTTGAAACGCATAAGCTCTATCAGGGGCAAGAGGCATTATCAAACGTACGCATCTGGAAAGGGGATAGTAAGGAGTTACTGGTAGGTTTGCAAGATGACTTATATATCACCATTCCTCGCAGGCATTACAACGATTTAAAAGCAGAGGTAAGGGTAGATAGCAAAATAATTGCACCTATTAAGCAAGGTCAGGTATTGGGCACTGTTAATGTGTCATTGGCAGGCGAAGTGATCGTCAATAAAGAATTAGTTGCGTTACAAACAGTGAATAAAGGGAGTTTTGTGCAAAATCTTTATGATGAAGCGTTATTGTTATTGGAATAGTTAATGGATAAAGTTTATCTCAATGGTGAATATTTAGCTTTATCTGAAGCTAAAATTTCAGTGCTTGACCGTGGTTTTTTATTTGGAGATGGGGTTTATGAGGTTATCCCGTCTTACTCTGGGCATTTGTTTAAATTACAAGAACACTTACATAGATTGGAAAACAGTCTCAGTTTAATACGGCTTGATTTTGCATATACAACAGCACAATGGCTGGAAATACTTTTACCACTATTGGATGATGGAAGAGACCAATATATCTACTTGCAAATTACCAGAGGGGTTTCGACTAAAAGAGACCATGCTTTTCCTGTTGGTGTGACACCGACTGTTTTTGCCATGTGTTCAGATATTAAGCCTTTATCCAATATTGAAAAAGGAGTTAAAGCATTAACAATTGAAGATAGTCGTTGGGAGATGTGCAATGTTAAAGCAACGACCTTGCTTGCCAATGTGCTGTTACGACAGCAAGCAGTTGAACAAGGTTGTGCCGAAGCTATCTTGCATCGACAAGGGTATGTGACAGAAGGAGCTGCCAGTAATTTATTTGCAGTGATCAATGATGTGTTGATGACACCGAAAAAAACGACTGAAATATTACCGGGTATTACGCGGCAAGTCATTTTGGAATTAGCTGAAAAAAATGAGATTCAGTATAGTGAAAAAATGATTTCTTTGGTTGCATTACAGTCAGCCAGTGAAATCTGGATTACCAGTTCAACACGAGAAATTATACCTGTTGTAGAATTAGATTCTATAAAAGTAGGTAAAGGCGTAGCTGGACCTCTCTGGCAAAAAATGAATCAATTTTTTCAAGAAAATAAAAGCCTTACATGAGTGAAGAAGATACCTTATTTGAATTCCCCTGCCAGTTCCCGATAAAGGCTATGGGCAAAAACCGTGCTGACTTCGATTTGATTGTGCTGGCTATTATTCGCCAACATGTCGATGATATAAGTGACGCACAGGTTAAAACAAGGCTAAGTAAAGGGGCTAAGTTTGCATCTGTAACGGTGACAATAGAAGCAAGCAGTAAAAAACAATTAGATGCTATATATCAAGGTTTGACTGACTGTCCAGAAGTGGTAATGACCTTATAGACATGAGAACATTTATTATCGTCATGTCGGATATGAACAGACAATACTTATCATTTTTAGGCTTTAAATTATAACCTTGTCTAATTTACCTTTAGTCGGAGTGAGTGCCTGTTTACTAGGGCAAGCGGTTCGTTATGATGGCAAAGATAAATACACAGCATTGATTGCACAAGAATTAAACAAGTATTGTCATTTAATTGCTGTTTGTCCCGAAGTTGAAATTGGCTTAGGTGTACCTAGAGAAAAAATACAACTGACTCAGATAGGAAGCACTATTAAGGCATTAAAAATGCCGGAACAAACCGTTGATGTCAGTACTGAGCTAAAAAGTTTTGCTATTCAATTTGTTAAAAAACATGCGTTATCGGCTTTAGTCTTGCAAGATAAATCACCCAGTTGTGGCATAGATAACACCAAACTCTATTCACAATCGGGTGAACAAATAGGTTTGGGCAGTGGCGTATTTGCAACAACCATAATAGACTTGTTTCCACAAATCAAGGTGGTTCAAGCCAGTCAATTACAAAACTCAGAAGATATTGAACGGTTTGTGCAAACCCTTACAAAGTGAAATAGAAAAAGATGCAAACTGTTATTAAAAGGCTGGGTTTACAAGATTATCAACAGACCTGGCAAAAAATGCAGACATTGACTTTAGCTAGAAATAAAAACACAGCCGATGAAATATGGATCGTTGAGCATCCGCCCGTTTACACATTAGGACTTAATGGCAAGCGAGAGCATCTGTTAAATATTAAAGATATTCCCGTTATAGAAACCGACAGGGGTGGACAAGTCACTTACCATGCCCCTGGGCAATTAGTCGTTTATCTGCTGTTAGATATAGAACGTCTAAAGATGGGAGCTAGAGATGTGGTAACTGCATTGGAGCAAGCGATGGTTGCTACTTTGTCCCAATACGGCATTAAAGCAATTGCCAAGCCTGAAGCACCAGGTGTCTATGTTAATCACGAAAAAATTGGTGCAGTCGGTTTAAGAGTCAAGAAAGGCTGTTGTTATCATGGGCTTAGCTTAAATAATAATATGGACTTAAGTCCCTTCAATAATATAAATACCTGTGGCTATGTTGATTTAGCAGTGACTCAATTGGCGGATCATAATGTTATAATTAAAACCTATGAATTGGCAGTTCCCGTGCTACACCATATTTTACAAGCGATAAAAAAATGACTCTAAATGCACCTTCAAGGTCAACCCCGCAAAGCCATCAGCGTAATGCAGAAAAACTGTCAAGGATACCGATAAAGGTAGAACATACCGGCAGTGTTCTGCGTAAACCCGACTGGATACGGGTAAAAATTTCAGCTAATGAAGAAATCACCCGAATAAAACAGACGCTAAGAGAAAATAACTTACATACCGTATGCGAGGAAGCTGCCTGTCCTAATCTAGCAGAATGCTTTAGTCATGGCACGGCTACTTTTATGATTATGGGAGATATTTGTACCCGTCGTTGTCCCTTTTGTGATGTAGCACATGGTAAGCCCAAACCGCTGGATCAGAAGGAACCGACTAATCTGGCGAAGACTATTAAGGCAATGGGATTAAAATATGTAGTGATAACTTCAGTAGACAGAGATGATTTAAGAGATGGCGGGGCAGGACATTTTGTTGATTGCATCAAAGCTATAAGGGAGCAATCGGCAGAAACTAAAATTGAAATATTAGTGCCTGATTTTCGGGGACGTATGGATAAGGCGGTTGATATACTAAAGCAACATCCTTGTGACGTGTTTAATCACAATTTGGAAACCGTTCCCAGACTGTATAAAGAAGCTAGGCCGGGTGCTGATTATCAAGGGTCTTTAAAGTTATTAAAGAAATATAAAAAAGCGCATCCGACCGCGATGACTAAATCAGGCATTATGCTTGGTCTTGGGGAGCGGCAAGAGGAAGTGCATCAAGTGATGCAAGACTTAGTTAACTATGGCTGTAGCATGTTGACTTTAGGCCAGTATTTGCAGCCCAGCAAAGACCATTTGTCAGTAAAGGAATACATAACACCTAAGCAATTTGATCGTTATGCTGAGATAGCTGACGCCATGGGTTTTAAAAATGTAGCCAGCGCACCATTGGTACGATCTTCTTATCATGCAGATATACAGGCAAAAGAATTGACATAAATGGCGTTAAAAAATAGTTATTTCATGTTCAATGTGCCAAGCAGGATACTTATTCATAATAGCAACAAACAAAGGCGACTCAAGCTGATTGAATAACCACTGATTCAGCTTGGTATATTGTGAAGATTTAAACCAATCTAGGTCGACATGGGCGAATTGGCGAATAAAAGGAAAGATGGCCATATCTGCTAAGGAAACAATATCGCCACACAGAAAATTTTTTTTAATCAACCTTGTTTCCAGTTCGGCTAAAAATAACTCGCCTTGTTGACGGTAGAACAATGCATCATGTTCTGGATAACGATCAGCGTATTTATAACAGTCTAAATAATGTTTAAACTTTCCATCATTGCATTGAATAAGTTGTGAAATAGTTTCTGATTCTTCTTTTTGTATCCAATTATCAGCATCATTGCAGGCTAAGGCCCAATACATAATATCTATACTTTCATCAATCACAGTACCATCGGGCAGTTGTAGCACAGGTACGGTGGCTTTTGCTGAAATATTGAGCAATTGTTGAGGTTTTTTACGCAACACCACTTCACGTAGCTCAACTTTTACGTTGGAGTTTTTAATAGCCAATCGCGCTCTCATTGCATAAGGGCAACGACGAAAACTATATAAAATTGGGTCATTTGAATTCATCAAGGACATAGTTTAAAAAGGTTGTATCAATCGTTTCATAAGTTCTCGCAGTATTCGTTAGCGGGATAACTTTGCATACAAAGCGTCATTCCCGAAGTCTGTTATCGAGAATCTAGTTTTAAAAAGACGAAAGACGAAAGACGAAAGACGAAAGTAACTGGAACCTCTGTTACCATACGTCATTCCCGAAGTCTGTTATCGAGAATCTAGTTTTAAACACCTATATTCCTGCTTAGAACATGCAGGAATGACGGAGGGAGTGAAGCGGATCTTATACCATGTTCAACAAATAAATACACCAATCTAGCACCCATATAATACAAAATTCAAAAAATAATAACACTATAAATAGCTAATGGGGACAAAATTGGAATAAAATACTAAATAAGGATGGTTTTATTAGAAGTTTATGCAGTAGAGACTGGAGTTGTTTGGTTTAGTTATTTTTTTAATAAGGTATTAGTAGCTCATAAATCAGAGGTTTCAATAGACAAAGACTGGCGAATTTAACCTATCAGTGCAACACTTTTATTTAAAAAATTAGTTGGCAGTAAATAAACAACATGATATGCACTATGCTGAGGAATCATTTTTAAGCTACAATAGTCGGTTTTTTATTGACCCAGATTTAAAACCGTGTCAAGTACAAACAACGACTTATCTACTTTTCAAGGGCTTATTTTAGCTCTTCAGCAATACTGGTCTGAACAGGGCTGTATTTTATTACAACCATTAGACCAGGAAGTCGGGGCAGGCACTTTCCACCCTGCTACTTTTTTGCGTGCCATAGGTCCTGAACCTTGGAACGCGGCCTATGTTCAACCTTCCAGAAGACCTACCGATGGACGTTATGGTGAAAATCCAATGCGACTTCAGCATTATTACCAATATCAGGTCATTTTAAAACCTTCTCCTGACAACATACAGGACCTGTACTTAGACTCACTAAAACATTTAGGGCTGGATTTACTTGAGCATGACGTTCGTTTTGTAGAAGATAATTGGGAATCACCTACATTAGGTGCGTGGGGATTGGGCTGGGAAGTCTGGCTTAATGGTATGGAAGTTTCCCAATTTACTTATTTTCAGCAAGTGGGTGGGCTTGAGTGCAAACCAGTAAGTGGTGAGCTTACCTATGGGCTAGAACGTATTGCCATGTATGTGCAGGGTGTTGAAAGTGTGTATGATCTAGTCTGGGCTCATACGTTACAAGGCACAGTGACTTATGGTGATGTTTTCCATCAAAATGAAGTGGAAATGTCAGCCTTTAATTTTGATCATGCCAATGTTGATTTTCTGTCCAGTTGTTTTGATAGCTACGAACTGGAATGTCAAAAATTAATTGAATTAAATTTACCTTTACCTGCTTACGAAATGGTTTTAAAGACTTCTCACGCCTTTAATTTACTTGATGCACGCCATGCTATTTCAGTAACAGAAAGGCAGCGTTATATTCTTCGCGTACGCAACCTATCTAAAGCGGTGGCAGAAGCTTATTACCAATGTAGAGAGTCTTTAGGTTTTCCAATGTTATCAACACAGCAGGAAAAATAAACATGTCAACGTGTCAGGACTTATTATTTGAATTAGGATGTGAAGAACTTCCACCTAAATCCTTATTAAATTTAAGTAAGGCCTTACTTAAATTTGTTGAAATCGGTTTAAATGAAGCTGAACTTAGTTATAGCTCAGCTCAAAGTTATGCTACACCAAGGCGTTTGGCATTTATCATTAAAGATTTAAACAACACGCAAGCTGATAAATTTATTGAAAAACGTGGCCCTGCCGTAGAAGTAGCCTTTGCCAAAGATGGAACAGCCAGCAAAGCAGCCACAGGTTTTGCCAAAGGCTGTGGAACTACGGTTGAAAACCTGGGAATAGTTAAAACAGATAAAGGTGAATGGCTGGCTTTCAAGCGAGAAGTTAAAGGGCTGGCTACGGAACAGCTTATAGCTGAAATTATTAAACAGGGTATTTCATTACTCCCTATTGCTAAAAAAATGCGTTGGGGAAATTATGACACTGAATTTGTGCGACCAGTACATTGGTGCGTATTGCTTTTGGGCAGTGATGTGGTTGATGCCGAAATTCTGGGTTTAAAAACGGGCAATCAGTCACGAGGTCATCGTTTTCATGCGCCACAACACTTATTAATTAATACCCCAGATGTTTATTTATCGACTTTGGAGCAACAAGGAAAAGTGATTGCTGATTTTATCCAGCGGCAAAATATTATTAAAGACAAAGCTAATATGGCGGCAGAAACAGTCGATGGAATGGCTCATATTGAAGAAGACTTACTGGAAGAAATCACCGCCTTAAATGAATGGCCTATTGCTGTACTGGGTAATTTTGACAAACGGTTTTTAGATTTACCCATAGAAGTACTGATTACCACCATGCAAACTAACCAGAAGTATTTTCCTATAAAAAATACTAAAGGTACTCTGCTCCCACATTTTATAACTTTTAGTAATATTGAGAGCACAACCCCTGTCTCCATTCAGCAAGGTAATGAGCGGGTTATTATGCCTCGCTTGGCTGACGCTGAATTCTTCTGGAAACAAGACAGAAAACAAACACTGCAAGATCGAATTATAGATTTGAAATCTATTGTTTTCCAAAAAACATTGGGAACAGTAGCTGATAAAACGATACGAGTTGAAAACCTTGCGGCATATATAGCCAAACAGCTAAATGCAGATATTGCATTGGCAAAACGGGCAGCACAATTAGCCAAAACGGATTTATTGACCAATATGGTCAGCGAGTTTGCCAGCTTACAAGGTATCATGGGACGATATTATGCTTTAGCAGATAATGAACCCAGTGAAGTGGCTATCGCTATTGAAGAGCAATATTTTCCCAAACGATCGGGTAGTCCAACACCTGCTAGTAGTAGCGGACAAATTCTATCCCTGGCTGAAAAAATTGATACCTTAAGTGGCATTTTTAGTGTGGGATTGATACCTACAGGTGATAAAGACCCCTATGCATTAAGACGAGCTACTTTGGGGTCGCTTAGAATCATTATCGAAAACAAACTGGATTTGGATATTATTGAACTTATTGCTTTTGCATTAGCTCAGTACTCGCATGATTTTGATAAAAAACAGACTATGCAAATGCTGGTTGATTTTGTTTTTGAGCGTTTGAAAGGCTATTGTCTGGATCATGGACATACAGTAGATGAGTTTGAGGCTGTCATTGGTGTAAAAATTTCCAGGCCATTTGATTTTATGCAACGCCTGCAAGCAGTAAAAGCCTTTAGAAAATTACCTGAGGCAGCGAGTTTAGCGGCAACTAATAAGCGGATTATAAACATACTTAAAAAAACGGATACGCAGCCTGCTGATACTATTAGTGGTTTAATTGAAGCAGAAGAAATACAATTGCATCAAGCCTCTATTGATTCTGCTAAAGACATTCAACCTTTATTGGCACAGAAGAATTATCAACAAACTTTAACGCGCCTAGCTCAAATGGAGAATACGGTCAATGCGTTTTTTGATAATGTGATGGTGAATACGGATGATTTACCGCTACGTGCAAGTCGTTTGGCACTATTATCTATGTTATCAAATCAGTTTCTTGAAATTGCGGATATTTCAAAATTACAGTGATGACAGATGCTTATGTTTTATTAGATCGTGACGGTGTGATTAATTACGACTCTGATGATTATATAAAATCAGAAAAGGAATGGACACCAATACCGAAAAGCCTTGAGGCTATTGCCTTATTTACTCAAAATAACTATAAAGTGATAGTAATTACCAATCAATCAGGGATAAGGAGAGGCTTATACGATGATGTTGCATTGATGGAAATACATAATAAAATGCATCGTTTAACTCGACTTAAAGGAGGGCAGATTGAAAATATATATATTTGTCCTCATATTCCTGAAGACGATTGCCATTGTCGTAAACCTAAACCTGGTCTTTTAAACGATTTTGCCAAGGATAAAAATATATCTTTAAACAATATTTATTTTATTGGCGATAAATTAGCCGATATACAAGCAGCAGAAGCTGCGGGTGCAAAAGCCATTTTAGTTAAAACTGGGAAAGGTCAAAAAACCTTAGATAATAATTCCAATATTTCACATCCTATATTTGATGATCTCTATGACGCAGCAAAATTCATTATCAAATAGAAACAACTTTAGAGCCTATTTTGGTTCTACTGTTTTCTTTTTGTATATTCTGATTTCAGTACCTACTTTTTGTCCTGTGATGCTACTTGCCCTTTTCTTGCCTTTTTCAGTCAGATATAATTTATCTGTTGCTTGGGCAGTTTCTGTATTATGGATAGCCAAAGTTTTTTGTGGATTGACCCACGAAGTTGAAGGCCTAGAAAACTTACCTAAAAATCAGACTTATATTGTTTTATGTAAGCATCAGTCAGCTTGGGAAACTTTATTTACTCGCTTGTTTTTACCTAAGCAAACTGCTGTTTTAAAACGCTCTTTAACCTGGATGCCAATTGGCGGCTGGATATTAGCCACATTAAAACCGATTGCTATTGATAGAGAAAAAAAACGTGCCGCACTGCGAACCATTGTTGAACAAGGTACAGCACGTCTAAAAGAAGGCTTTGTTGTGGTTATCTTTCCAGAAGGCACGCGAGTAGCTCCAGGAGAAGACAAAGAGTTCAGTATTGGTGGTGCCCTTTTGGCTCAAAAATCTGAATTTCCTGTTATTCCTTTGGCACATAATGCCGGAGAATTCTGGCCACGCTATAGTTTTTTTAAATACCCTGGCATCATCAAAGTAAAAATTGGCCCTGCTATTGACAGCAAAGGTAAAAAAGCAAAACAAATTAATCTTGAAGCCTCAACATGGATTGCTGAAGCTATGAAAGAAATATCATTTTCTTAATACTCACTAACAACATTATGAACAAATTACTATTTATTTTTACCTGTACAGTCCTATTAACAGCTTGTGCTGAAAAATCTGAATACAGGGAAGCTGTATTGGCTGATATGAAAACAGAAAAAGATTTAAAAGATTACAATATTGACCCAGAACAGATGACAGATTGCATTATGGACTTATCAGGAAAAGAAATGCCCGGGGCTATTCCAATTGTTCCAGAACGACTAACAGCATATAAAAACTATACAAAAATGCTGTCTATGAAAACAACGAAAGACAAAAAAGCAAGTTTTGATGAATTGCGTACAATTTTTGGCTCTCCTCAAGAGTTATTGGCAGCGCACAACAACTATACAAAAAGTACAATGGACTGCATCAACTCCATACTTATGAAATCAGAGCCAAAAACTGAAAATGGTGGAGGAACGTTTGCACCATCATAATTAAAGCCTATGAATGTGCGACATACTCAGCCTTTCAATTACCATTGAATGGTAAGAAAACACACCAACCATGCGATAAAATTTCCTTCTTTCCAAGACTTAGTTAATGCGTCACTAAGGAAAATTTAGAGTACTAATGCTTGAGTGCAGTCAACAATACGAGCAGAGGAAATATAACTCCGCGAGTGATTACTTTAATCGTAACGGATCAGATACGAGGAAGTAAGTCCTGAGTCCTGAGTCCTGAGTCCAATCAAAATCAAGGGGTCGGAGTAATTGATTTATATAAAACCTCCCAACCCAACCCCAGTTCTGGTGCGTGGGCAGAGATTGTTCCAGACAATCTTACTGCATTTCCACCATCCTTGGCGGTCAGCAGAGATTGTTCCAGACAATCTTACTGCATTTCCACCATCCTTGGCGGTCAGCAGAGATTGTTCCAGACAATCT
>QPIL01000087.1 GCA_003666325.1 Methylococcales symbiont of Iophon sp. n. MRB-2018 | reverse complement strand
ATCACCACGGCGATTGCCTCTCTGGGTAATGTGATGTGGGATATTAGCAAATACGCTTCTGGCTTGTCTTGGCATAGGTGTATTTTAACAGGTAAAAGGGTAGCGTCCCCTTATTTAGGTGTATTTTAACAGGTAAAAGGGTAGCGTCCCCTTATTTTGCTTATTTTAAAGGGTAGCGTCCCCTTATTTTAAAGGGTAGCGTCCCCTTATTTTTCTTATTTTTTATTTTTTTATTTTTGATGGCGGATGGTTGGCTGGAAAGGTTTTATAAGGATAGGGGTAAAATGATTGAATCAGTTTCTATTAAAGGTGTTTTGTTTTTTTCTGCGGCGATGTTGATTTCAGGAAGCATCGGATTATTTGTACAGCTTGTAGATACGACTGCTATTAATATCGTCTTTTTTAGGTGCTTGATAGGAGGTTTTGTTTTAGGCTGTTACATTTTATTATTTAACAGGAATAATTTTAAAAAAGTACTTGATAGCCTTCTTTATATTGTGATTTGTGGTTTATTTTTAGTATTTAATTGGGTGTTTTTATTTTCCTCTTTCAAGTATACATCCATATCTGTTGCAGTATCTATTTATTATTTAGCCCCTATTTTTGTTATGTTGTATGGCATTATTTGGTTAAATGAAGATAGAGTTAAGACAAAAGTAATGACTATTTTGATTGCTTTTTTAGGGGCTTTATTTGCAAGTGGTATTGATGATTTTACAGGAGAAAACCCAAATATGCTTGGGGCCTTATTTGCTTTGCTTGCAGCGTTTTTATATGCTGGACTTGTCATTGTTGCAAAAAAAATAAAAAATACTGATGCATCTCATATTTCATTGATTCAAACTTCCATTGGGGCAGTGATTTTATTGTTTTTTATAGATGTTGATTTTCAAACAATAGGGTTGTTGCGTTATGATATTTTATTAATCATAGGTATTGTGCATACGGCGATAATGTATATTTTATTTTTTAACGGAATAAAATATGCCACGATTGGTTCAGTAGCATTATTAGGTTTTATAGACCCAATGGTAGCAGTTGTTTTAGATACTCTAGTTTTAAACACAACCCTAAACAATATTCAATGGTTGGGGGTTTTGCTTATTATGTTTGCAATTGTGATAAAGACTTATACTGATGGAGTTATAACCCTAACAAGGTGCTATACGCGGACAAAATAAGGCTACGTTCGCCTCACTACACTTTATTTTGCCGATGTGCTTGGTCGTTCATAAATGCATGAGTGGTTAATGGTGCTTGTTCAAAAAATAAATATACTAATATGGTGTAATATCCAGGAAATTTATATCATTGCTGTTTTTCGATTTGAATAATTCAGAAACTTTTGATTTTAAATAAGGGTGCAACAACTAGCTTCAACTGAGCGTAGGCTAATCTTAGGGCTATGACGACTTTATCCGCTGTTGCACCTTTGGCAAATATATATCCGGCATACTGATTGCCTTCTGGTAAGGGGATTAGCTCATGTCCTTCTCGGATAATGACATCCACTTTTTCTATATTTTCTATTTGTCTGGCTGCCGACAAGCCTTCTACCCGTTTGAGTATACCTGCCTCAGTAACTGGTAGCATCATAACCCCCCTAGCCTCTTCTGCCAGCTTTGCTTTAACTGGTTTGCCCATGGCTAAAGAAATAATCAATTGCTCAAGATTAAAATCAGTACCATTGTCTAAAGTACGGGCGCAATCCCCACCTATTGTGCGGCAGGCTATTTCTAGTATCCACGCATCATTTTCATCAATGCGTAGTTCTGCATGAATAGGGCCTGTTGTTAATCCATAGGCTTGGGTTGCCTGAAAAACTCTTTTTTTAATTAAAGCCTGAGTTTTTTTATCCAATTGAGAGGGTGTTACATAGATCGTCTCTGCAAAAAACGGGCCTTCTAATGGGTCAGGTTTATCAAACAGTGCAAGTGAGGTTAATTCCCCTTTATGTAAATAGCCCTCATAGGCGACCTCTCTGCCATTAATATATTGCTCAACCAATACATGGCTTTGCTCAAAAAGAGATTGTGATGAGGCAATAATGGCTTTGATTCTATGACAAGCCTGGATAAATTCTTTGGCATTATTGGCTCTAATAACACCTCGGCTGGCAGACATATTAAGCGGTTTAATCACACAGGGAAATGGAAGTCGCTGCATTTGTCTCTCAAGATTAATAGTCAGATTAAGCAGATAATGTTTAGGTACTGAGCAATGTGCTTTTGCCAGCACCGCTCTGGCTAGGTCTTTACGATAAGTTAAACGTGCTGCAAAGGCGCGGTTGTGTGGCAGGGCTAATGTATTTGCAACTTTTGCAGCTAATTCGACGGTACTATCATCACAACCGAGTATGCCACTGAATGGTGTTTTGTTTGCAGTTTTTAGTATTTTTTTATAAGCACTTTGCATATTATTCAGTTCAATATGCAAACCCTCATGCACTTCAGAAACCAGAGAAAATTCACCCTGGGAAGCGATCATGACTTCAACGCCCATTTGTTTCGCCGCTTTAAGATAAGCGGCTATTCTATAGCTATCTGGCTGGGAAATAAGTAATACCATGTTCAACACATAAAATGCTAGCTCCCACAGCCACCACCTGCTGCCCCACAAGAACCACATGTTGCGGCACCACCTGTTTGTGCAAATGCATTTTTAAAAACAAAGTTTTTATTCACCCCTTCGGTGACATAATCAATTTCTACACCCGCAAGAAAACTGAGTGTAACAACGTCTACATAAACATTTAATCCTTTCGCTTTTAATATACAATCATATCCATGTGTTTCTTCAACAAAGGTCATGCCATATTTCATTCCATCGCAACCACCGCCTGATACAAAAATACGCACACCTAAAATATCAGGCTCATCTTCTGTTAGACTTATAAATTGTTGAACGGCTGATTCTGAAATATTAATTTCATCAGTTAATTGGGTATTAAATAAGGACTCAGACACAATATTCACCTTTTTTGCTATTCATTTTTTAAAATAATTTTATCATAGTAATTTTTAACAATCTGGATTTATCATTTGCAAGGCTAATACAGCCATATTTTTAGAACCACCGCCTTTTCCTAGCTTTTTTTTAACCTCTGCCAAATCGTTTAACATGGTGGTTCGATACACTGTATTTTCCAGAATCTTATGCACTTCTGCTGCTAAATTTTCTTTACTCGCAGCTACTTGAATCAATTCTTTAATGATTCCTTTTCCTGCAATAATATTGGGTAGCCCAATAAATTTTGTTTTAACCAGTTTTTTTGCAAAATAATAAGTAATCGCTGATAACTTATAGGCAATAACCATAGGTACTTGTAATAAAGCTATTTCCAGAGAAGCCGTACCTGATGTTGTCATAATAGCATCACAACACTGAATGACTTCATACGGCTGGTTTTTGATAACAATAACTTTAACCGCCGATTTGGATAAATAACCTTGTAATAAATCGTCCTTTATTGAGTTCGCCTGGGGTAATATAAATTGTGCCCCATTATGTACTTTTGCAATTTGTTCTGCGGCTGCCAACATAATTGGCAACATCCGCTTTATCTCATTAATTCGACTTCCAGGTACTATCCCTATGACGGGCTTATCCAGTTTTATTGAAAACCGAGCCGCATTCTCAATTTTTCTGCCGTGGGCATGTACTTTATCAACCGAGGGGTGACCAACATAGTTAACAGGTATATTCTCTGCCTCATAATAAGCACTTTCAAAGGGAAATATCACTGCCATCATATCTATTGCTTTACCATAGGTGACGACTCTATCTTCACGCCACGCCCATATCTGTGGACTGATATAAAACAATACTTTAATGCCTTGTTTTTTGGCAAATCGAGCCAGTTTTAAATTGAATTCTTTATAATCAACACAAACCAATAAATCAGGTTTTTCTCGTGCAACTATTTTTTTCATCAACTTCAAAGCCCAACGGATTTCACCATAGTGCTTTAATACTTCAATTAAACCAATCACTGCAATACCCGATGAATCAAAACTTAATTTAATGCCTGCCTGTTGCATTTTTTTTGACCCCATGCCCAGCCCTTGAATACTGGGTGATAGTTTTTTTAATTCATTAAACATATTAGCAGCATGCTGATCCCCAGAGGACTCACCTGCACTAAACATGATTTTTGGAAAGAGAATTTCAGTCAAAAGTAAAACCTGTGAAAATATGAATAAAAAAGTACAAAAAAATTTTAAAACACTTCAGCGATAACGGACACGATTTTTTTTATAGAGTTATCACAGAGGGAAGGACAAATCGGTAATGAAAAACAATGTTCTGCAACATATTCGGTAACTGGCAGTGACAATCCAGCATAGTCTTGCTTAAAGACATTTTGTTGATGCAGTGGCACAGGGTAGTAAACAGCACAGCTAATTTGTTTATTCTGTAGGGCTTTTATCACTTCATCTCTTCTGTCAGAAAGTAAGGTGTATTGATGATAAACGTGCTCTCCCAAGCCATCTTCAAAAGGCGTGGTTAAGGGTAAATCAGTCATCAATTCTGAATATAAATGTGCAACATGTCTACGCGCTTGATTATATTTATCAATTCTTTTTAATTTGGCACGTAAAACCACAGCTTGCATGTCATCCAGTCGACTATTATAGCCAATAATATCGTGGTAATAACGCACATCTGAGCCATGATTGTGCAACATTTTTAATTGTTTTGCCGTTTCATCAGAATTGGTAACAACCAGCCCGCCATCACCAAATGCACCTAAGTTTTTACTGGGAAAAAAGCTAAAACCTGAGGCATTCCCTATCGTACCTGTTTGTTTGCCATTGATACGCGCACCAAATGA
This sequence comes from Methylococcales symbiont of Iophon sp. n. MRB-2018, assembly GCA_003666325.1. Taxonomy (GTDB): domain Bacteria; phylum Pseudomonadota; class Gammaproteobacteria; order Methylococcales; family Methylomonadaceae; genus QPIN01. The sequence continues at coordinate 11,683 of QPIL01000087.1, read as the reverse complement.
TTGGGCACAATCCTCAATCAGCTTTAAATCTTGTTTATCACATAGGTCTTTAATTTTTGCCAAGTCCGCTGGCTGACCAAATAAATGCACCGGCATGATGGCTTTTGTTTTCGGCGTAATCGCTGCTGCAATCGTTTCAACTGTAATATTAAATGTTTTTTTATCAATATCTACAAATACTGGTGTTGCACCGACATATTTAATCGCCTCTGCAGTCGCTATAAAAGTAAAAGCACTGGTAATAACCTCGTCACCTGACCCAATACCCTCTGCTAACAAGGCCAGATGCAAGGCATCGGTTCCAGAGGCGCAACCAATAGCATGTTTTACACCTAGGTATTGTGCCACTTCTTTTTCAAATGCTTGTACATTAGGCCCTAAAATAAAAGAACAATTTTCTATGGTAGTAGCAATACCCTGCTCAATTTCATCTTTAATCTCGCTATATTGAGCTTTCAAGTCGACCATCGGTATCATTTTTATCCTCTAATAAATTAGTAATTTCAATTGCAGTTTGCAAGGCACGTCTACCCGCTATTCCAGAGACCAAGGGATCATTTCCTGTTTGAATACATTCGACAAAATGTTTAATTTCTTCCAGTAAAGCATCACCATTTTCAAATACTGATTCTTCGCTAACAATTTCTGGAACACCAGGAAACATCTCTTTATCTCCCCTTTTATACTTAGTTAAAATCTTGTTTTGAAAATCGACAGAGATATAAGAACTCGGACGAAACATACGCATTTTACGTTTCGTTTTCATACTAATACGGCTGGCTGTCACATTAGCTACACAACCATTAGTAAAGGTCAGACGTACATTGGCAATATCTATTCCTTGCGTTAAAACGCCAGTTCCACTGGCATCAATACGTTTTATATCCGAATCTATTAAAGCTAAAATAATATCAATATCATGGATCATTAAATCCAAAACCACACTAACATCATTAGCTCTAGGGTTAAACGGCGACAGTCTATGTGCTTCAATAAATAAAGGTTTTTCTTCTTTATCCAGCCCCATAACGGCTGGATTAAAACGCTCCAGATGCCCCACTTGCAAAATGACGTTTTGTTGTGAGGCAATGGCAATCAATTCATCCGCCTCTGCAACTGTCACGGTGATGGGTTTTTCTACCAATACATGGGAGCCTGCCAATAAAAAATCCCGAGCAACTGAATAGTGCAAACTGGTAGGTACTACAATACTTACCGCATCAATCATTCCCAGCAAAGAATTATATTCAGTCAAGGCTTTGGCATTATGTTTTTCTGCCACTTCTTTTGCCGCTTGCTCATTGATATCAACAACAGCGACCAACTCACAATCGGCTAGAGATGCATATTTTTCTGCATGAAATTTACCTAAATAACCGGTGCCAATAACGGCACATTTTAGTTTGTTCATAATTTATTCTTAAAAAAGATTCATACTTTTTGGGAGTAAAGGGAATAAAGGGGACGCTACCCTTTTATTTAAGAACCGCAAGTTTATAATTCTGAAACTGGAAAAATGGAGTCAGAATAAAAAACATGAATAAAGGGGACGCTACCCTTTTATTTAAGAACCGCAAGTTTATAATTCTGAAACTGGAAAAATGGAGTCAGAATAAAAAACATAACAAGTCATTCAACTTGACCGTTTTATACGCCGCGCCGTTTCACTCTGCTCTGTATAAACGGTCAGTTAATTCAATCGTTATACACCTGCAACCTACAAAAGGCACACGTTGTGTTAAAATACAAAAATGCAACATTTTTCATGGTCTCCTAAAAATAATATAGAGTTGATTGAAAAACGAAAAATACGGCTATTTAGATATTATTAGCCACCCAAATGTTGAAAAATATCCTAATCAAAAAATGTTTATTTTGGACGTCGGGAGTTATATCTTATACCGTTTGTTGAATCAGAAAATACATTGTTTTTAAAAGTAAGGGAAAGTAAGGGGACGCTACCCTTTTTTTGATCCACTAAAAAGGGTAGCGTTCCCTTTATTGCCCTTTATTGCCCTTTATTGTACTAAAAAGGGTAGCATTCCCTTTATTGTAGTCGCAATGCTAGTATTGATTAAATTTTATAGGAGTGGACTTAGTGGGTTTTTGGATAGGATTATTTGTGGTCATTGTTATTTTGGGAGCTCTTGCCGGAGGTAAATCATTCGGTGGGACTATCTCAAGTGGTGTTAAGTGTTTATTTCATATCATTTTTTACATTATTCTTGCCATTTTCGTGCTTGCGGCACTAGGAGTATCGGCTAGTTGATATACTTTGCTTTAGTTAGGTATTGAATATGTAATACCGTATTCAATAAATAAATACAAAACGAGACCCGACTTACAGTAAACTTTACCCTTGTATTCTGACAATGCCTACTATTAATAACCCTATACAATGCGTTTCGCTACCAATGTAATACTATGAATTTTTGGGAATCAAAAAAATTATCTGAAATGACAACAGATGAATGGGAATCCATCTGTGATGGATGCGGTAAATGTTGTCTAAACAAACTGGAAGATGAAGATACTGGCAAAATATTTTTTACTAGCGTCGTCTGTAAGCTGATTGATTTGGATAGTTGCCAATGCACTCGCTATCAAGAAAGAACCATCTTGGTTCCTGACTGTCTGGATTTAAAACAGCATGACTTTGCTGAATATAACTGGCTTCCAGCCACTTGCTCTTATCGCTTACTCATTGATGGAAAACCACTTCCTTGCTGGCATCCTCTTATCTCAAAAAATAGTGAGTCGGTTAAAGACGCAGGTGTTTCGATTTGCAGCTATGCAATGAAAGAGTCAGAAATCGACAATCTTGAAGATCACATTATTGAATGGCTAGAGTAATATTTCCAAGCATTCAAATAAATGATACATATTCAATAAATAAACATACTAATATAGTGCTTATATTAGTGCCTTATGTGTTTGCTAAAATAGAGGCTGATTAGTCAATCCTTAAAAACACAACCCTCTGATTTATAATAATAAATAAAACAAAAACCATAAAAAATCAAACAGTATTTGGTAAAATAACGACTATTTCTTGGTCGTTTTGCTGATAAAACATACTAACAAAATCAACCCTAAACACAGGGCAACTAAACCTCTTTCATTCAGAGTTATTTGTTGAACAGGGTATAAGAGTCGCGTCACTCCTGCCTGTTCTAAGCAGGAATCCAGGTATTTAAAACTAGATCCCCAATAACAGACTTCGGGAATGACGTGGTAACAGAGGTTCCAGTTACTTTAGTCCTGAGTCTTTAGTTCTGGTGCGTGGAACGCACCCTACTTCTTTAGTCCTTAGTCCTTAGTCCTTAGTCCTTAGTCTTTTTAAAGCTTGACTAATTATAATAATTTTCTAGCTTTCTTCGGCAATCCATTCTTGCAAAGCCGCTATAATTTCTTTGGCCTGTTTCTCACTTGAAATATTAAATTTAGACTTCTGTGAATATTCACCATTTCTTTTTTGGTAACGACGAATAGTGTATTTATCTGGGCCATACTCTTCTTTAGTACGATTCCAGTCTTGATAGCGATAAATCACTGTTGCCCAAGCGCCTTTGCTCAATACTTTTTTATCAAGCTCCTTGACCGTTTCTATTCCACCATCTTCATACGTTACGGTGAGTTCTTCTACTGTTTCAGCCATTATTTCCTCATCATCAATTAATTTTTCAAAAGTCTACCATAAAAACTGGCAAAAAATATCTTAGTCTAAAATAAACAGTCCAAATGCCCGACTACCTTCGCCTGTTTCTATAGTATTAACCACGGATAATGTTTTTGCATCAATCACTGAAACATTATTATCCAACCAATTTGCCACATATACATGCCGATCATCTGGATGCGTGCTAATTCCTTCAGGTTTTTCACCCACTTCAATGACAGAAATGACTTTTAATGTTGCAGTGTCTATCACCGATACCGTTTCATCATCTTGGTTAGTGACAAATAATAAACTGTCCTTTAATGCTAGAGCAGTGGCATAGGGCCGCCCACCTACTTTTATTGTGGCTAGCCGTTTTAAATGGCTATTTTCCAACACGCTAATATCATTACTTTCAACATTTGCACTGTAGATACGCAGCCCTTGTCTGTCGACTGATAATCCAAATGGATGTGTGCCTACTTTAGTGGTATTTCTTACTTTGAGCTTTACAAGGTCGATTTGCGAAATAGTATTATCAACACGGTTAGCCACATATAACCAACGGTCATCACTACTGACCATCATACCTGAGGGTGAATTTCCAACTTTCAGGGTTTTTATTATTTGCTGAGTGTCTGCATCAAAAATAGACACTGTATTTTCATACCAATCGGCAACAAAAACGCGGCGCCCTGCGTTATCCACTGCTATTCCTAAAGAGGCTCCACCTACCTTTACTTGACCCATATTTTCTAGTGTCCTTCCATCTAAAATAGAAAAACCACCTCCATTGGGCGTGCTTATATAGACTTGTTGTTTTTTATTATTAACTGCTACACCTACCGGTTTTCCTGTAACCGTTATAGTCTTAATTACTTTTTTAGTTTCTGTGTCAATGACAGAAACTGAATTATCTAATTGATTGGTAATAAATGCGTAGGGTTCTGCAATTAAACGATGACTAAATAATAAAATGGCTAATAAAAGATATTTTTTCACAGAAAAGCCTTTTTAATAAATCAGCAAGAGATAAAACTTGAATTGAAAACAGATTGACTGAGATTGCATTGAAAATCGCTTTCAAAATAGCTTAGGAATGCGCAGGAAATAACTGTGGCAATTAGTCGAGGGTTTTTGTTCAACTTCAAAACGTGGCGTAGGAAAAATAATAGATTATGTAAGCAAAGCCAACCCAAAAGGTGGATAAAAGACAGCTTGGTTATCAAAGTTATTTTGTGCATGTATTGCTCATGTTGCCATAAATTTTATGGCAACATCACTTGTATTAACTATCTTTTTATTTTGATTGTAACAGCAGATGCGTCACCATTAGCCTCAAATTTTTGCAATAAACTGCTTAAGCCATCGGTTAACACTGCGGTTACTGCCGCATCTGCTGCTGCTTCGTTAAGTTCTACTGGTGGTTCATTATTAAGATACCCACGATAATAAGTTGCTACCCAAGTAACAACAGATTTACCTGCTTTCTCTTTGACAGTCAGTGTTGCTTGATAATTATCAACGGGTAGTACAGGTACCATTGTTTCTTGACCTGCATGTTGAATAGTTTGTGCTGCACTCATATCAATGATTTTATATTTATATGACATTTTCCCTGAATCGTGTTTTTTTAACTCTTCAGTAATAGTTCCGCCACTGGCTAAAGTCAAAACACGGACTGAACCTTTATTATTACCATTATCAACCGTAGTGTTAGAAATTGCAGGGTGCCATGACATATCACCATAGTTTGAAATCACATCCCAAACATCTAACGCAGGCACATCAATAGTGACTGATGCGGTCATTTTTCCACGAACAGGGCCGTGAGCCATTGTCATAGCACTAAATAAAACTAAAACCAGTGAAACAAATAACGATATTTTCTTCATATTACTTCCAATTAGGGGTTAAATTTTAAACGTGCAATTGTAAAGCACTTGGTAAAACTAGCACACTATTATATGTCTTAAATGCTCGCTTTAAATCAATTATTATTTTGGGTATATAAAAAATTGAATGGGTAAATTCTGTAGAATTATACCTTTGGTTTTGAAATAATCCTATAAGCATCTTTGGTAGATTATTTTAGGGTGTAAATGATTTTCCCAGATTGTAAGGTATGGGTTACTCGTCCCTTAAAAACTTCTCCCCAATAGGGCGTATTTAACCCCGCGCTTTTCCAGTTTTGTTGATTAACTTCCCAGTTTAAAGTAGCGTTAAATATACAAACATCTGCATTAAAACCAGGCGTTAATGTACCACTATTAATGCCTAAAATTGAAGCAGGGTTTTGGCTAAGACAAGCAATGCCTTGCGATAAAGTTATCGCATTATCTTCGACTAAACAGAGCATTAAAGGTAGTAATGTTTCTAGTGAGGCAATGCCAGGTTCGGTTTCTGGAAAAGCACCTAGTTTTGCATCTAAATCATGCGGTTGATGGGCGGAACATATAGCATTAATGGTGCCATTGGCTAATCCTTCTCTCAGTCTTTGCAGGTCTTTTGTGGTTCTAAAGGGAGGTATAACATGGTACGAACTATTAAAAGGCTCAATATCGTTTTCTGTTAGATGTAGCTGGTGTATCGCCACGTCGGCAGTGATATTAAGCCCATATTTTTTTGCCTGTTGAATTTTTATCACAGCCGCTTTACAACTAATTTGGCTAAAATGTAATCTACAGCCTGTCAACCTTGCTAATTCAAGGTATTGAGCAACGGCAATAGACTCCGAGGCTTCGGGAATACCTGGTAAACCATAGCGTGTTGAGAAAAATCCTTCGTGAGTGCAGCCATTATTGCTTAAAGAGGGCTCTTCTGGATGAAGTATCACTAGCAAATTGTAGCTGCTCGCGTATTCCATAGCTCTGCGTAAAACCAATAAATTAGCAAAAGGTGCATTGGCATTACTGACAGCAACACAGCCAGCCTGTTTTAATGCCGCCATAGAGCTCAATTCCTTACCTGCTAGTTGGTGAGTTAAGGCTGCAATGAGGTAAACTTGAGAATAGTTGGCTTTTTTAGCCTTATCATTAATTAACTCAGTGACGGCTTGGGTATCAATCACGGGTTGAGTATCAGGTGGCAAACATAAGCCAGTAACGCCCGCACTTGCAGCGGCTATTGTTTCGCTTTGCAGTGTGCCTTTATGGGTTTGTCCTGGGTCTCTTAGCCGTACACTGAGATCAATAAAACCAGGGCAAATAATGTTGTTTGTCGCATCAATACTAATATCTGCACTAAAATCAGCTATGGGGTTCAATACAGAAAGTATTTTTCCATCTGCAATATAAAGTGACCCTGTTTGATCTATGTGATTTGCAGGATCAATAATTCGCCCATTAGCAATATGGATCTTTTTCATACAGCATCTTCCTTGTTTTGCAAAATTAAGGACATAATGGCCATGCGAATAGCTATACCATTACTCACTTGTTGCAAAATAACAGATTGAGGACCATCAGCAATGCTTGAGGCAATCTCTACGCCACGATTAATGGGACCAGGATGCATGACAATAGCATCGGCTTTTGCCAGTTTCAGTCTTTCTTCTGTTAAACCAAAACATGTAAAGTATTCTCTTTCGCTGGGTAGTAAAGCAGAGGTCATGCGTTCTTTTTGTAGCCGAACCATGATGATGACATCCAGACCATCAAGACCTTTTTCCATATTATTAAATACCCTAACGCCTAACTGCTCGACATGTGAGGGTAACAGGGTCTTAGGAGCAACAACTCTAATTTCTCCTACGCCCAAAGTATTGAGTGCCTGAATTTGTGACCTGACAACGCGCGAATGTAGAATATCACCAATAATACCCACTTTTAATGTGCTAAATTCATGCTTGTGTTGCCTAATGGTAAATATATCCAACATAGCTTGCGTTGGATGAGCGTGCTGCCCATCGCCAGCATTGATTACACTGATATGAGGTGCGGTATTTTGGGCGATAAAATGTCCTGCACCACTGATCGCATGTCTGACCACAAATATATCAACATGCATGGCTTCCAGATTACGAATGGTATCCAGCAGGCTTTCACCTTTTGATGTGGCAGAAGTTTTTATATCAATGCTAATAACATCGGCTGATAAGCGAGAAGCCGCCAATTCAAATGTGGTGCGAGTGCGGGTACTGCTTTCAAAAAACAAATTAACAATGGTTTTTCCACGTAACAGAGGGACTTTTTTGACCTGTTGTTGAGAAATACCGATAAATGATTCTGCTGTATCCAAGATGTTGGTCAGTATTTCTTTGCTTAACCCTTCAATAGTGATGAAGTGTTTAAGATGACCTTCTTGAGTGAGTTGCAGATTGCTCATATTATGTAGCACTTAATTGGGTGTCTAATGATTTAACATTAATGGTTAGAGGGTCAGGCCCAGTCAGTTTGATACTCTTATCTTTAGCTAATGTAATTGTGCCTCCTGAGCAGTCGGGTCTAAGTGGAACTTGACGCCCATATCGTTCAATTAATACCGCTAAAATAACTTGATTTGGGCGGCCATAGTCAAATATTTCATTGAGTGCTGCTCTGGCTGTTCTGCCCGTATAAAACACGTCGTCAATCAAGATAATATCTTGATTTTCCATTTGCATCGGTAATTGACTGGGTTTTGCTTTTGAATTTATGCCTGTTTGGGAGAAATCATCACGGTAAAACGAAATATCCATAATACCGAGAGTTTTTTCTATAGCGAGTCTTTGATGTAGTTCTTTAGCAACTAATGCACCACCACTATGAATGCCTATCATTAAGGGCTGGGTTAATTTTCTGGCTGAAAACAGTTGTTTAAGTTCTGCTTCCAGTTTATCTAATAGAGTGGATGTTTCTAAAGTATTATTGGACATCTGTTTTTAGTCGATTATTTAACCAGCTTTGTAAAATAAGTTGGGCTGCTAGTTGATCTTGAACTTCCCATAGTTTATCGGCACTGACATGAAGATCGTCAAATAATAGCTGTTTTGCTTCAAAAGTAGTAAGTGCTTCATCTATAGGGTAGACAGGTAGATTATAGCGTCCTTCTAGTTGTCTGCAGAATTTTAACATCCTAGGGGTGATGATATTATCAGATCCATCTGCTTGTTTAGAAATACCAACAATAAAACCTATAGGGTTCCATTCTTTAATTAATTGAGAAATAAGTTCCCAATGCGGTTTTTGATTGATAGATCGCAAGGTTTGCAACGGATTGGCGATGGCTGTTGTTGTCTGACCAACGGCAACGCCTATTTTTTTATTACCAAAATCAAAACCCAGATAAGTATCAGAAGATATTTTGCTCGCCAACGGGTCTATTTTAACCATGACCAGGCGGTATGGTTAATTGTGTGCTATCAATGCCATTTTGGTTGGCGGCTAAGTCCCAAATACTAGCTAATGTCATTTCCATGTGTCTGTTTATAATAATAGCGAGTGCGCTTTCTTCATTATATTGGCAAAGTTAGCTGACGGTATGAAAAAATTAGCGATAACGGGGACAGGCTACTTTTTATGCTGCAATCCTCATCTTTTACTACAAAACCCACCACAATGCCACGCATACCCAGAGGAGAAACCCAAGGTGGAATTTACCACATCATCAATAGAGGTAATATGCGTATGCAGGTTTTTGATGATGAAGAGGATTATGAATACTTTTTGACTTTGTTAAAAACAGGGCTTGAAAGAGGAAACATAGAACTACACGCCTACTGCCTTATGTGTCAAGTTTCACCACGTTGTACCATGATTTTTTAAAAGTTCAGCTTGAAACATATCGGGTGGTTTTCTAAAAATTTGTGGATTTATTCTATACCAACATTGGACGGCTTCAAAGGGCGTTCTAACCTTTAATTCTCTTTTTAGGCTGCTATGCCTAATCATTTTCATTTGTTATTAGTGCCACAAGGTGAAAAGAGTCTTAGTAAGTTTATGCAATGGGTAATGACCTCTCATGTGCGTTACTACCACAAGAAAAACAAATCCTCAGGACATATTTGGCAAGGCAGATTTAAAAGCTTTTTGGTTGAAAAAGAGAGTTATTATTTATCGCTATTTCGTTACATAGAGGCGAATGCACTCAGAGCAAAGCTAAGCACAACAGCACAAGATTGGCGTTATGGCTCATTAGCAGAAAGAGTTTTTAAAAGTCGCACATTATTACACAAGCCTTACATGCAGCTTAATGATTGGACGAACTATGTAAACACACCACAGACTCAAAAAGAATTAGATAAAATTAGAAACAGTGTTAATAGACAAGCACCGATTGGTAGTAAAAACTGGGTGGTTAAAATAACACAGAAATAGGGTTTATTATCCACCTTAAAAGCCAGAGGAAGACCAAAAAATGAGAAAAAGTTATGATAAAGTAGCCTGTCCCCATTATTTTTTAGAAATAAAAAAGATAGGATTTATTTATTTCTATCCATATAGCCTTTTATACCAAAGCCACTTCCAAGACCACCAAGGAATATAGCAAATAACTTTACAATTTCTTTGTACAATTCAACATCTGAACCAACTAAAAAAACAGTGAGAAAAACAAATAATACTGAAAATATTACTATATAAATAAGAGTGTATTTTCTTGATTCGCCAGCATCTTTGAATACTCGCTCATCATCTTTTTCGGAAATTTCTAGAATTTTATCTATATGCTGGGAAGTAAGCTTTTGTGTAAGCGGGTTTTGCATAGGACCAATTTTATGCGATGACATCCCAAACTGAATAATTTTCCTTGCTTCTGGAGGTAAGCCTTTTAAAACTCCAGGTTCTATTCCAAAATCATCTCCTAAAATACCCTATTCGGTTTCTGAATATTCAGCTTCAGTAAGCTCTTTTTTATCTTCCTCTGTCATAGAAATAGCTCCATAAGGTAATCAGTAGATATTTTGTCTTCAAGTATCTTATCGATCCGTTCAGTAACTTCTGCTTCAACAAATAAAGCTGAACTCATGGCCATTAGTTCTTCAAATACTTCATTATCAATAGTACCTTCTCTACGTAAACGCACAAGGTATTTTACTAGGCTATGAAAACCTTCAACATGTCTTTGAGATTCAACATCATGAAGGTAAGTCTTTTTTTTGCGCGAGAAAAGCATAAAATTATCTTTATATCGTAACGCACTCATTTTTTAACCATTTGATTTTTTTAGTAATTACTACTTAATAGTAGGTAAAATATAGCAAAATATAGAATTTCTAACAAAAAAATACAGCTGACCGTTGGCAGCGCAGTTCGATCTCAAAGTTCATCTTATATCAAAATTCAGTGTGTTATCAGGGTTTATCGAATATCTGCCAACGGCATCTGATTTTGGCGTTAGGTGTTTAATAGTGATAACGAAGTTGAGCAATCAAAATGTTGTCTTCAGTCACTTTGTATACAATTCTATGCTCATCATTTATTCGTCGTGACCAAAAGCCAGACAAAGCATGCTTCAAAGGCTCAGGCTTGCCGATTCCTTCAAAAGGACTTCGTTGAATTTCTTTAATTAGAGCATTAATCCTTTTTACAATAGCTTTGTCAGTTTTTTGCCAGTAAAGATAACTATCCCATGCTTTTGGCGCAAAAGTAAGGTTCATTCAATTAATTTTCTTTCGAGACCTTTACCTTCCTCAAGTGCTGCAATTGATTCAAGTAAATCTCGAGCATTAGCTGGCGATCGAAGCAAATATGTCGTTTCTTCCATAGCTTGATAATCTTCTAAGGAAAGCATAACGACGGGAGATTCGCGTTTTCGGGTAATAATTATAGGAGCATGGTCGTTACAAACCTGCTCCATCGTTTTAGATAAATTTGCACGGACAGCGGTGTAGCTTATAGCATCCATAAGAACCTCATTAACAATAGGTACGGATTAGAGTACGCATAGTATAGTCACACATAACAAAAAATTCCAGTCGACCGCTGGCAGTGATAACGGGGACATGATAACGGGGACAGGCTACTTTTTATGCTACAACCCTCATCTTTTACTACAAAACCACCACAATGCCACGCATACCCAGAGGAGAAACCCAAGGCGGAATTT
>QPIL01000088.1 GCA_003666325.1 Methylococcales symbiont of Iophon sp. n. MRB-2018 | reverse complement strand
ACCCATAAACACACTCTAGCCAGCGGTGCCAGCATCAGCCCATCCATAGAATTAGGAATACGTTATGACGATGGCAGTGGTGATAATGAGACTGGTGGTGGCATAGAGTTAGCAGGTAGCTACCGTTACAGTAACCTACAAGGGCTACAAATGGAGTTACGAGCGCATGGTTTAGTGGCACATGAGTCTTCTTACAAAGAATGGGGATTCAGTGGACTGGTTAAATACCAAGCCGACAACAGTGGTCAAGGTTTATGGTTAAGCCTACAACCCGCTTGGGGCGATACTCCAGATAATGTTGGCAATAGAGTATGGCAGCCATCAACAGTAACTAATTACGCAAATGATGCAAACGATGAGGATAACAACAATAGAAGCCTACAGTTAAACACCGAGTTAGGTTACGGACTACCCGGATTCTTTGGTCGTGGTCTATTCAGCCCTTACGCTGGGGTAAACCTAACAAACGGTACACAAAGCTATAATATAGGCGGACGCTGGACAATAGATGCTATATTGAGCCTAAACCTAATAGGCGAGCGTAAACAAACAGAGGACAGCATAGAGTTGCGTGGCGATCTTAAATTTTAACCTGTAGGGGCAGGGCATGTAGGGGCGAGTGCCTCTGCTCGCCCGCTCTTCCCCCTCGTCCGCTCTTCCTATATTCCCGATAACAGCAGGGCGAGAGCCTCTCACCCGCTATTCCATCTCTAAAGCCCTCCCTTGTTGGGGAGGGGAGGGTGGGGAGATTCTAAAAAAACCGCTCTTTTATCTTGGGTCTATGCCACTTTCAATTTTCAATTTGTTTACCCTTGTCCATAAACTATGAAAACCTGTAATTATAATGTTTACACTCTATTTGGCATAGATCCTATAAACAGATAGGTAATGGAGGCAGGCTTGGAATAAAATACTAAATGAGGATGGTTTTGTTAGAAGTTTGTGTAGTAGAGAGTGGAGTTGTTTGCTTTAGTTGTTTTTTGAAAATGGTATAAAGCTAATCAATGGTTTCAACAGAGTGTTTACATTACCCCAAAACCGAGACATTATTAAATCCTCAGTTCTTAGCATCAAAAATACATGGCTCTTGCTTTAAAATAAGTGAACAACCGATAAGCCAATAATACAAACATTAAACTGGCATAAAAAATAGCTTCAACCGTCAGCGTTTTTATCAACCAAAGATAATGGATAACTGCTGTAACTCCTGCCACATAAACTAACTTATGCAGTGTTTTCCATTTTTTCCCCAATCTTTTTTGCATGGCGTTGGTAGAAGTTACAGCTAGGGGAGTCAACAAAATAAAAGTCAGCAAGCCCACTAAAATATATGGACTTTTGGGAACCTCATCAACAAAGGATTCCCAAGATAAAGACAAATCAAGCACGATATAAACTAAAAAATGCATACTGGCATAAAAAAAAGCATATAAGCCTAGCATTCTTCGGAAACGACTCAAATAATTCTGCTTTAATAACTTTCTTAATGGTGTTAATGACAAGCCTATACATAAAAAACGTAACGCCCAATCTCCCAGTCTAAAATGTAAGGTTTCAATAGGATTAGCACCTAATTGATTTTGAACAGTGTCCATTAGCAATAGCAAAAAAGGCATTAAACACAGTATAAAAACGATAACCTTAATAACTGCCCATTGAATTTTTGATGGTCGCATTAAAAATATTTTTTTAGATCCATAGCCGAATACAATGAGGCCACTTGTGCCTCATAACCATTAAATTTCTCAGTATTACGTTTAGGGGTAAAAATACTGGCTCCCAAAATACGCTCTCTACTTTGACTCCATCTTGGATGAGGAACTTCAGGATTTACATTAGCATAAAAACCATACTCATTAGGCCCTGCTTTATTCCAGGCTGTAGCGGGCATAGTTTCGGAAAAGCGAATTTTAACGATGGCTTTAATACTTTTGAAACCATATTTCCAAGGCACTACCAAGCGTAAAGGTGCCCCGTTTTGATTAGCGAGTTCATCATCATACATCCCTGTTGCCATTAGGCTTAATGGGTGCATTGCCTCATCCATTCTAAGCCCTTCCACATAAGGCCATTCTAGCGCCGTCCCTCTTTGCCCAATCATAATGTCGGGATTGTAAAGAGTGGTAAATTCAACATATTTGGCTTTAGATGTAGGCTTAAACTGCTTTAACATATTAGCTAAAGGAAAACCTATCCATGGAATTACCATAGACCAAGCTTCGACACAGCGAAAGCGATATATACGCTGTTCCAAAGGGTTTGTTTTTAAGATGTCTTCTAAATTAAAAACACCCGTTTTTTCCGCTTCACCTTCTACAGTTACACTCCACGGACTGGTCTTTAATGCTTTGGATAAAACAGTTGCGTCGTTTTTATTAGTGGTAAATTCATAATAATTGGTGTAGTTTTTTGCATCTTCAACATCTGTCACTTGAAGTGATGCTGAATAAGGCCCGAACGGAATATCAGCATATTTTTTTATTTTAGCGCTCACGCTTGCAGGAATAAATGAGGCTATTGCCGTTGCTGTAGCAGCTTTTATTATTTTTCGACGATTCTGAAAAACCAGTTTATCTGTGATTTCTCCAGCTAAAATATCTTTTTTCATTTTAAATAGCATAGTTTTTTCTCTGTAATAACAAATAACAGCATTCCACCGAGTACGGTGAAAACATATCAAAAAGCACTAAAAACTGCAAAAAACTAAAGCGGGTAACTTCTCAAGAACCAAGGGCAAGTAATATGCGTTCAGCAATCTATTACCATTTTAGATTTTTACCCAATAACGGGGTTGGTATTTAAAGCAGGGTGGCTTATAAATTTATTATGCAGTCATCAGGGCTATCAAGTCTACATTATACTAATAATTTTGAGTAAAATATTATCCCTCCCCGACATAAAGTACCTTTTTGATACCAAGTCTGACAGGGTTATCTGGGCATAAGTTATGTTGAGTTCTTGAATAATTAGGCAAGTTTTAAAAAAACTCAGGACTGAGGACTGAGAATTGAGAATTGAGGACTGAGGACTGAGGACTGAGGACTGAGGACTGAGGACTGAGGACTGAGGACTGAGGACTGAGGACTGAGGACTGAGGACTGAGAATTGAGGACTAAAGTAACTGGAACCTCTGTTACCACGTCATTCCCTAAGTCTGTTATCGGGAATCTAGTTTTAAATACCTATATTTCTGCTTAGAACATGTAGGAATGACGGAGGGAGTGACGCGGATCTTATACTATGTTCAACAAACAACTCTGAATGAAAGAGGTTTAGTTGCTCTGTGTTTGGGGTTGATTTTGTTAGTATGTTTTATCAGCAAAACGACCAATAAATAGCCGTTATTTTACCAAATGCTGCTTGTTTTTCCTATGGTTTTGTTTAATTTATTGTTATAAATAAGATGGTTGTTGTATTTTTAAGGGTTGAATAACTATAAAGTTTTCCACACTACACGATTGATGAGTGAATTGGAGGGTAAAACCTTTTTTCTTTTATTTGTATATATTTGCTACAATGGTGGGGTTTTGTGCCTGAGCTATATCTCCTTAAAAGGATTGTAGGTTTTATGAGATATGCTGAAGGAACTTAATGCACTTTGCATGAATTTAATAAAATCAATCAATGTCAGAATTCGCTAAAGAAATCATACCGGTAAACCTAGAAGATGAGATGAAGCAATCTTATCTCGACTATTCAATGAGCGTTATTGTTGGTCGAGCACTTCCTGATGTTAGAGATGGTCTTAAACCCGTGCATCGCCGCGTTTTATATGCGATGAGTGTATTAGCTAATGACTGGAATAAAGCCTATAAAAAATCAGCGCGTGTAGTTGGCGATGTAATTGGTAAATATCACCCCCATGGTGATACTGCAGTTTATGACACTATTGTCCGCATGGCGCAACCTTTTGCCATGCGTTATATGCTGATTGACGGACAAGGCAACTTTGGTTCGGTTGACGGTGATTCTCCAGCAGCCATGCGTTATACCGAAGTGCGGATGGCTAAAATAGCCCATGAGATTTTAGCGGATCTTGATAAAGAGACCGTTGATTTTGTGGCTAACTATGATGAGTCAGAATCAGAACCCTCGGTCATGCCGACTCGTTTGCCTACACTGTTAATTAATGGATCATCCGGTATTGCGGTTGGTATGGCGACTAATATTCCGCCACATAATTTAACCGAAGTCGTTAGTGCTTGCTTGGCATTAATTGATAATCCAGACAGCAGTATTGCTGATTTAATGCAATATATCCCAGGGCCGGATTTTCCTACTGCGGCCATTATCAATGGTGCTTCTGGTATTGATGAAGCCTATATGACAGGGCGTGGCAAAATTCATTTACGCTCTCGCTGCCATTTTGAAGAAAGAGGCGAAGGGCGACACTCCATTATTGTTGACGAATTACCTTATCAAGTTAATAAAGCCCGTTTGCTGGGAAAAATTGCTGAAATGGTGAAAGAAGCCAGACTTGAAGGTATCAGTGGCTTGCGAGATGAGTCGGATAAAGACGGTATGCGTATGGTGATTGAATTACGCAGAGGCGAAGTACCAGAAGTAGTATTAAATAATCTGTACAAACAAACACAATTACAAACTGTGTTTGGCATCAATATGGTGGCGATTCGTGAAGGTCGACCCTATTGTATGAATCTGAAAGATATTCTAGTCGCATTTATCAATCATCGACGTGAAATTGTTACCCGCAGAAGTATTTATCTTTTACGCAAAGCCCGTGACAGGGCGCATGTATTAGAAGGTTTGGCGATTGCGCTTGCTAATATTGATACAATGATTGAGCTAATCAAATCATCAGCCAATCCAGCGGAAGCAAAACAGGGTTTATTAGCGAAAAACTGGGAATTAGGTTTGGTAGCTGTTTTATTGGAAAATGCAGAAGCTGATCGAACACGTCCTGAAAATTTAGCCATTGAATACGGTGCACATGATGATATGTATAAGTTATCAGAAGCCCAAGCACAGGCCATTCTGGATTTACGCTTACATCGCTTAACGGGACTTGAGCAAGAAAAAATCGTTAAAGAATATAAAGAGTTACTTGAATTAATTGATAGTTATTTGGAAATTCTAGGTAGTGATATCCGCTTGATGGAAGTGATTTATGAAGAGCTAGTCGAGATTAAAGAAAAATATTCGGATGATCGTCGCACTGAAATATACCAAGATCATTTGAATTTATCGGCAGAAGATTTAATCACCGAAGAAGATATGGTAGTGACTATGTCCCATGAAGGCTATGTTAAATCTCAACCGCTAACGGATTATAAGTCTCAGAGAAGAGGTGGGCGTGGCAAGTCAGCTACTGCAACCAAAGAAAAAGATTTTGTTGAAAAATTGATTATTGCCAATACTCACGACACTATTTTATGTTTTTCTTCAGCAGGCAAGGTTTACTGGTTAAAAGTGTTTCACCTGCCTGTAGCCAGTCGTGGTTCTCGTGGTAAACCGTTTGTTAATTTATTGCCTTTGGATAAAGGTGAAAAAATCAATGCCATGTTAACGGTGCGAGAATATAGCGATGATAAATTTATTTTTATGGCGACTGCAACAGGTACTGTCAAGAAAACAAAATTAAAAGAATTTGAAAAACAACGTAGCAATGGCAAAATCGCTATTAATTTACGTGGTGATGATACCTTGGTGGGCGTGGCTATTACTGATGGACAGCAGAATGTATTGCTGTTTAGCAGTGCGGGTAAGGCCAATTGTTTTAATGAACGTGATGTACGAGATATAGGGAGAACAGGGAAGGGGAAACGAGGCATTCGCTTAAAGGATAATCAAGTAGTGATTTCTTTGATTATTGCTTCTGAAGGAACCATCTTAAACACCACGGAAAATGGTTACGGTAAAAGAACACGATTAAAAGAATTTACTCAGCATAAACCTGGTGGAAAAGGCATGATTTCCATTAAAACATCAGAGCGTAATGGTGCTGTGGTGGGAGCAACATTGGTCAATGATACTGATGAAATTATGATTATTACCAGTGGTGGTATTTTAGTCAGAACCAAGGTGAATGAGATTTCTATCGTAAGTCGTAACACCCAAGGTGTTCGCGTTATTCGATTAGATAAAAAAGAAAAAGTAGTGGGGGTAGATCGTATTGAAGGTTTACCTGATAACGAAGAAATAGATGAAGATACTATTGCTGATGGCGATACAGTTGCAACGGATGACAAAAATTTAGAGAGTGATGTAAGCAACACTTCTGAACAAGATAAGGAACAAGACAATTCAGGAGAACAAGAGTAAAAATGAGCAGGATTTTTAATTTTAGTGCAGGCCCGTCTACCCTGCCAAAATCAGTTTTATTAAAAGCCCAAGAAGAATTTTTAGATTGGAATGGCAGCGGTATGTCAGTGATGGAAATAAGTCATCGCGGCAAAGAATTTATGTCTGTTGCGGTCGAGCTAAAGAATGATTTAACTGAAATTCTAAAAATTCCTGATAATTATAAAATCTTGTTTCTACAAGGTGGGGCGACGGGACAATTTGCTTGTATCCCTCAAAATATTCTTAATGGCAAGACTAAAGCCTGTTATGTCAATACGGGTGCCTGGTCTAAAAAAGCCTTAAAAGAAGCGCAAAACCATTGTGAAGTGATTGTTTGCGCTGATTCTGAAACTTCAAAATTTACTACGATTCCTAACTATGCAGACTGGAATGTAGATGAGCAAGCCGCTTATTTGCATTACACCGATAACGAAACCATTAACGGCGTTGAATTTCAGGATGTCCCTTCTTTTGGCGATATTCCTCTAGTTTGTGACATGTCTTCAAACATCCTTTCTCGTGCGATTGATGTCAGTAAATTTGCCATTATCTACGCTGGGTCACAAAAGAATATGGGGCCTGCTGGCGTTACTATTGTGATTGTGCGCGATGACATGGTTGGCAATGCAGATAAAAAAATTGCTTCTGTATTTGATTATGCACAGCAAGCTAAAAATGACTCCATGTTAAATACACCGGCTACTTATAATTGGTATCTGGTTGGTTTAGTGCTGAAATGGATCAAGCAAAAAGGTGGCATTGCCGCTATGGAAAAGCGTAACCAGATTAAGGCTGATAAGTTGTATCAAGCCATTGAAACATCCTCTTTATATTCAAACCCAGTGGATAAAGCTTATCGTTCCAGAATGAATGTACCCTTTGTATTAGCGGATGCTGAATTAGACAAACCCTTTTTGGAATTAGCGGGTCAACAAGGTTTAAACGCATTAAAAGGGCATCGTTCCGTTGGTGGTATGCGCGCCAGTATTTATAATGCGATGCCTGAGGCGGGCGTTAATGCATTGATAGATTTTATGCAAGAATTTGAACGCACACACGGTTAATTTTGTAGAGTAGATGACGATATAGTAAATCCACCTTCAATTTTTATCGGATTGTGCTAACGCTTATCCAACTCACATAGACTTTAAATCACCACTAAATGACTAACATAATTCCACTTTCAGCACTGAGAGACAAAATTGATAAGATTGATAGTGAAATACTGCAATTGATCAATCAACGTGCATCTTGTGCTATGGAAGTGGCTAAAACTAAAATAGCGGAAGGCGAAAAGGGTACATTTTATCGCCCAGACCGTGAAGCTTTGGTTTTACGCCGTATTAAGGAGTTAAACCCCGGTCCGCTTTCTGATAACACTTCCGTGCGTTTTTTTAGAGAGTTAATGTCATCTTGTTTGGCACTGGAAAAACCTTTAGAAGTTGCTTTTTTAGGCCCTGAAGGTACCTTTACTCAGCAAGCGACGTTTAAACATTTTGGTCAGGCAGTACAATCAATTCCTGTCTCGACAATTGATGAAATTTTTACCGAAGTAGAAAATCAGCATTGTCAATTTGGTGTGGTGCCAGTTGAAAACTCAACAGAAGGTGTCATCACCCATACTCTGGATCGTTTTATTACCTCACCTTTAAAAATCTGCGGTGAAGTTGAAATTAGAGTGCGCCATAATTTGATGGGAAATGTTGAAAAGTTGGAAGATATTACTGAAGTATTTTCTCACCAGCAATCTTTAGCACAGTGCAGACAGTGGTTGGATACCAATTTACCCCATGCAGTTCGCACCGCAGTGAGTAGCAATGCAGAAGCCACTCGTTTAGTTGCTGATAGTCAGAATAAAATGGCGATTGCTGGTGAGATTGCAGCAAGTTTGTACCAGCTCAATATTTTAAGAAGCAATATAGAAGATGCCAGCGATAATACTACGCGGTTTATTATTATAGGACAACAGGAGCCGCCGCCAACGGGATTGGATAAAACATCCTTGCTGGTTTCTACAGGTAATCACGCAGGCTCATTACATCAAATATTAGAACCCTTTGCGCAACATGGCATTTGTCTGTCACATATAGAATCACGCCCATCAAAACAGGGTTTATGGGACTATGTTTTTTTTATTGATTTTAAAGGACATAAAGAGGATAGCGAGGTCTGCGCTACACTGGAATTGTTAAAACAAAATGTTAATTTGTTAAATATTTTAGGCTCCTACCCTAAAGCAGTTATATAGGAAATTTTAAAAAGACTCAGGACTCAAGACTAAAGACTCAAGACTCAAGACTCAAGACTCAAGACTCAAGACTCAAGACTCAAGACTCAAGACTCAAGACTCAAGACTCAAGACTCAAGACTCAAGACTCAGGACTCAAGACTCAAGACTCAGGACTCCTTGATTTTTGGTAATTTCTTAATGTTGCTTGTTTTGTCTATGGTTTTTGTTTAATTTATTGTTATAAATCAGATGGTTGTTGTGTTTTTAAGGGTTGACTAAGTAGGCATAATTAATTTAATATTTTTACGGGTCTTTTTTGCCATATTCTGTGAGACCTCAGCATAACTCTGGCGATGAGAAAAAAACGATAGAATTTTTCAGGTTTTAGTCAAAATACAAGTGTAATAGTTAAGCTATTGCGCGTTATTTTGGCTGAAAGATGGAAAACTTCTAGCCTTTTTTATCCGTTCATGCGTTATGTTGAGGCCTCATGTTGTATAAATTGTTGCCTAGGTTATTATCTTTATCGTATTAGCTATGAAAACCATATCCGAACTTGCCACTCAAGGCGTACAAAAACTGATCCCTTATACACCAGGAAAACCCATAGATGAGTTAGAAAGAGAATTAGGTTTAGCTAATATCGTAAAACTGGCATCCAATGAGAACCCTTTAGGTTCTAGTCCAAAAGTAATAGAGGCTATTCAAAACAGCTTAACAGAATTGTCACGTTATCCAGATGGTAACGGCTTCGCTTTAAAACAAGCTTTAGCAAAAAAGCATCAAGTTTATAGCACGCAAATAACATTAGGCAATGGTTCTAATGAAATATTAGAATTAGTCGCACATGCTTTTTTAACACCGCTAGATGAAGTGGTTTTTTCTCAGCACTCATTTGCAGTATATTCATTAGTAACTCAGGCGGTAGGTGCAACAGCAAGCATTGTAGTCGCCTTGGAATATGGCCATGATTTGGATGCTATGCTGACCCAGATTAATAATAAAACCCGTTTGGTTTTTATAGCAAACCCTAATAATCCAACAGGCACATTATTATCTGCAACAACACTGAAAGAATTTATCGGTGAATTACCAGAAACCGTTATTTGTGTATTGGATGAAGCTTATTATGAATTTATTGCTGATAAAGATCGAGCAAACTCCATTGACTGGCTTAAGCAATACCCTAATTTAATGATAACCCGTACTTTTTCTAAAGCTTATGGTTTGGCAGGTTTGAGAGTGGGCTATAGCATTTCGTCAGTTGAAATTGCAGATTTATTAAACCGTGTTAGACAACCTTTTAATAATAATAGTCTGGCTTTGGTAGCGGCTGAAGCGGCATTAGATGATGCAGATTATTTAAAGCAAACTATTGCATTGAACAATCAGGGTATGAAACAACTTACCTCGGCTTTTTCTGAGTTAGATCTTTCATGGATTCCATCCTTTGGTAATTTTGTATCTGTTGATTTGCAACAAACAGCAATGCCAATTTATCACGCATTATTAAAAAAAGGCGTTATTGTTCGCCCTGTAGCCAATTATGAAATGCCTAATCATTTAAGAATTAGTATAGGTACAGAAGCTGAAAATCAATTTTTTATTGATGCTTTAAAAGCTGTTTTAGCAGAGTCTGACTAAGTCATGTTTAATAAAATTTGTATTATTGGGATTGGTTTAATTGGTGGTTCTATTGCCAGAGCTGCGCGTACACAAGGCTTATGTGATTGTATTGTGGCTTATGGTCGGCAAAGTGGTATCAACAATTTAATTAAGG
Organism: Methylococcales symbiont of Iophon sp. n. MRB-2018; assembly: GCA_003666325.1. Lineage (GTDB taxonomy): Bacteria > Pseudomonadota > Gammaproteobacteria > Methylococcales > Methylomonadaceae > QPIN01. The sequence goes on along the minus strand of QPIL01000088.1, from coordinate 6,697 downwards.
CTAAAGAGTTGGGTGTCGTTGATGAATATTATTTGGATATTGAACCTGCTGTTAACCATGCTGATTGTGTCATTATCTGCACGCCTGTGGGTGTTACGGAACAGATGTTCAGTTTGCTTAAACCTTTTTGGAATAAAAAAACAATCTACAGCGATGTAGGAAGTACCAAAGCAAACGTGATAGCAGCGGCACGAAAAGTTTTTTCTGAAGTCCCTCCCAATTTTATAGCAACACATCCCATTGCAGGTGCTGAAAAAAGTGGTGTTGAAGCCTCGCAAGAAGACTTGTTTAACAATAAACGTGTTGTTGTCACACCGATAAAATCTTCATCCTCTGATTGCCTCAGTAAAATTATTACTTTTTGGCAAGCAATAGGCGCCCAAGTCACTAAAATGAAGGTGGGACACCATGATACTGTGTTGGCTGCAACCAGTCATTTGCCGCATATTCTTGCTTTTTCTTTGGTTGATTTATTAGGCAAAAAAGATGAGCAAATTGAAATTTTTAAATACGCTGCGGGTGGCTTTAAAGATTTTACCCGTATTGCCTCCAGTGACCCCACTATGTGGTTGGATATTTGTCAGGCGAACAAACAAGAATTGATTCCCTTACTTCAGCAATTACAAGTAAAATTAGCAACAATGGAACAGATGTTGGTCGATGATCAAAGCCAGCAAATTCTTGCAAGTTTTACCTATGCCAAACAAGCCAGGCAACGCTTTCTTACTCAATGTGATAACTCTATGTCTCAATCAATTAACTTTAATGTACAGCCAGGCGGAAGTTTACGCGGAGAAATTCGTCTGCCGGGTGACAAATCCATGTCTCATCGTTCAATTATGCTAGGTTCATTGGCAGAAGGTGTAACCCATGTTAGCGGATTTCTAAACGCAGAAGACAGCTTGGCTACTTTACAAGCTTTTCGTGCAATGGGGGTGACCATTGAAGGCCCAGAAAATGGTGAAGTGACTATACATGGTGTGGGAAAGCATGGTTTAAAAGCCCCCACAGAGCCTTTGTATCTAGGTAATTCAGGTACATCCATGCGTTTACTTAGCGGTTTATTGGCAGGGCAGTCATTTAATACGATTTTAACTGGCGATGAATCATTATCTTCCAGACCAATGAAAAGAGTGACAACTCCGCTGGCAATGATGGGTGCAAATATTAAAACCCAAAACGATGGAACAGCACCTTTGCATATTACCGCTACAGGGTCATTAAAAGCCATTGATTACAATATGCCAGTGGCTAGCGCTCAAGTGAAGTCTTGTTTATTGCTGGCAGGGATGTATGCAACAGGTGATACATCCGTCACTGAACCTGCTCCGACGCGAGATCATACCGAAAGGATGTTAAAGGGTTTTGGTTATCCAGTGCGACGTGATGGCAATAAAGCGCATATTAATTCCAGCGGCAAATTAACCGCGTGCGATATTGATGTGCCAAGTGACATTTCATCAGCAGCTTTCTTTTTAGTAGGCGCCTCTATTGCTAAAAATTCAGACGTGACCTTAAAGCATGTCGGTATTAACCCAACCCGCACGGGCATTATAAATATTTTACGTTTAATGGGAGCTAATATTGAAGTGCTTAATGAGCGTACTGTCGGTGGTGAGCCTGTTGCTGATTTACATGTGCTATCCAGTCCACTAAAAGGCATTGATATTCCTGAAGAACTGGTTCCATTGGCGATTGACGAGTTCCCAGTTATATTTGTTGCCGCAGCATGTGCCGAGGGACAAACCAAGTTAACTGGCGCAAAAGAGTTGCGGGTAAAAGAATGCGATCGCATTCAAGTCATGGCTGATGGTTTACAGATATTAGGTGTTGCAGCCCAGCCTACAGAGAATGGTATGATCATTCAAGGCAAAACATCGGATTCTATTACTGGTGGTGAAGTCATTTCTCATGGTGATCACCGCATAGCCATGTCATTTTCTATTGCTGGTCTAAGAGCAACTGCACCGATTACCATTCGTGATTGCGAAAACGTAAATACTTCATTCCCTGAATTTCGTGATTTAGCGGCTCAGCTAGGATTAAAATTAAAATGAGTATTCCTGTTCTAACAATAGATGGCCCAAGTGGTGCAGGAAAAGGAACGGTCAGCAGAGCTATTGCTATGCAATTAGGCTGGGGCTATTTAGATAGTGGTTCAATCTATCGTTCTTTGGCTATTGCCAGCAATCAGCAAGAAATAGATATAACAGATGTAGCAAAAGTGGTTAGAGTAGCAGAGTCTATGCTGTTAAAGTTTGAATGTGCTGCTGAATTGAATGTAAAACTCAATGGCAAGGATATAACTTCAGAGCTATCTACTGAAACCACAGGAAATACAGCCTCTATTATTGCAGCATATCCAGAGGTAAGAGCTGTATTATTGCAAAAACAGAAAGATTTTAGACAGGCACCAGGATTAGTAGCTGATGGGCGAGATATGGGTACCGTGGTTTTTGCTGATGCAGAAAAAAAGGTTTTTTTAACAGCCAGTGCTGAAGAAAGAGGAAAAAGAAGATATAAACAGTTGATAGAAAAAGGAATAAATGCTAACCTTGCACAGCTAACAGAAGAGATTGAAGTGCGAGATCAACGAGATCGTGAACGCACATCTGCCCCTTTAAAACAGGCGGAAGATGCTCTTTATATAGATTCTTCTGAATTATCCATAGAACAGGTAATTCAAGAAGTGTTAGACTGGGTTCGGTTTTTATAGGCATTTGTCTTAGAACCTGTTTTTGGTGGTCATTTTATAATGACTTTGTATTTAACTTTAATGTAAGTAACTTGTTGATTGCTGTGCCATTTAATGGATTTAGTGATTTTTAAACAAGTACGGGAAAGAGAAAAAATGAGCGAGAGCTTTGCTGAATTATTTGAAGAAAGTTTAGCCCAGGTAGAAATGCGACCTGGTGCTATGTTGATTGGTGTTGTTGTAGAAATTGATAATGACTTTGTCACTGTCAGCGCACAAGCCAAGTCTGAAGGCGTTATTCCAAAATGGCAATTTCTTAGTGCCGATGGCGAACTAGAAGTTAACGTAGGCGATGAAATTGAAGTAGCCCTTGATTTATTTGAAGATGGTCTCGGGTCAACACTTCTGTCTCGCGATAAAGCCAAGAAAAACAGAGCCTGGGGAGATCTTGAAAAAGCCTTTGAAGGTGAAGAAACTATTATTGGTCGTATTAATGGTAAAGTTCGCGGCGGATTCACTGTTGCTGTTGGTGCATTACGTGCTTTCTTACCTGGCTCATTAGTCGATGTTCGCCCCATTAGAGATACTACGTTTCTTGAGGATCGTGATCTTGAATTTAAAGTTATAAAAATTGACCAAAAACGTAACAATGTTGTTTTATCTCGTCGTGCTGTGGTAGAGAAAGAATACAGTGTAGAAAGAGAAGAATTACTAAAAACACTGGAAGATGGTGTTATCGTTAGAGGTATAGTTAAAAACCTAACTGATTATGGTGCATTTATCGACTTAGGTGGTGTTGATGGCTTGTTACACATTACAGATATGGCATGGCGCCGTGTACGCCATCCTTCTGAATGTGTAGAAATTGGTCAAGAAATTGAAGTTAAAGTTCTAAAATTTGACAAAGAAAAAACCCGCGTTTCATTAGGTATGAAACAAATGGGTGAAGATCCATGGAAAGCAATTGCAGAACGCTACCCAGCAGCTACACGGGTACATGGTAAAGTGAATAACTTAACGGATTACGGTTGCTTTGTTGAGATTGAAGAAGGTGTTGAAGGTCTGGTTCACGTCTCTGAAATGGATTGGACTAACAAAAATGTTAACCCATCTAAAGTGGTTCAATTAGGTGATGATGTTGAAGTTATGATTCTTGAGATTGATGAAGAACGTCGCCGCATTTCTTTAGGCATGAAACAATGCTGTACTAATCCTTGGGATGAGTTTGCAGCAACTCACAATAAAGGTGATAAAATTTCAGGAAAAATCAAATCAATTACTGATTTCGGTGTCTTTATTGGCTTGGACGGTGGTATTGATGGTTTGGTTCATACCTCTGATATTACCTGGAATGAAAATGACGAAGAAGCTATTCGTCAATATAAACGCGGTGATGAAGTCGAAACTATTATTATTGCAGTCGATTCAGAACGTGAGCGTATTTCTCTAGGGATTAAACAACTAGAGCAAGACCCATTCCAAAACTATATTGCTTTGAATGAAAAAGGAAGTTTGGTAAAAGGAAAAATAAAATCAGTAGATGCTAAAGGTGCTGTTGTTCAATTATCTGAGAATATAGAAGGTTATATTCGTGCATCAGAAATTCAACGTGACCGAGTGGAAGATGCCCGCACCGTATTAACAGAAGGTGAAGAGATTGAAGCCAAATTTGTCGGCGTTGATAAAAAAACCAAATCTATTTCATTATCAATCAAAGCGAAAGATAATGATGAAGAAACAGGTGCTTTAAAAGAGTTTGGACAACAAAAGAGTGAAGGGTCTGCTACTCTTGGGGATCTATTCAAACAAATAGAAAAATAAAACAAATAAAGTGAGTGTATGCACGTTGCGTATAACACTCACTTTGTTTTGAGGGAAATACGTGACAAAATCAAAACTAATTGAAGCTTTGGCTGGACAACTTTCTCATCTTGCGTTTAAAGATGTTGAACTGGCTGTGAATTGTGTTATCGAACAAATACGCGAAACCTTATCTTCGGGTGAGAGAGTTGAGATCAGAGGGTTTGGTAGTTTTTCATTGCATCATAGGGCACCGCGTATGGGTAGAAACCCAAAAACGGGCGAATCTGTTTCCCTTACGGCTAAACATGTTCCTCATTTTAAACCAGGTAAAGAATTACGAGATAGAGTAAATGTGTCTCGCGAAAAATGCAAAATAGTTGATTAGTCACGAATTTAAAGTAATAAAGTGATTAAAATAATTGCACTCATTTTCTTTATAAGTGTTTTTTTTATTGCAGTAATTTTTTCAGTATTGAATTTTCATTCAGTACAAATAAATTTAGGATTTACATCCTTTAATTTACCTTTAACAATAGCCTTAACAATTGAGTTATTTGCCGGTATTGTCATTGGCTATTTAGTAGCTTTGTTGCAGATTTTAAAACTAAAATCTAAATATACATTACTGAATAAGCAATTAGATAGCAGCTTAAAGTCTAAAAAATAATGGGACTATGCCATTTTATAGGGGCACTCAAATTTCAGTTTTCCATTATTCGGCATAAACCCAAATAGCTTTTACCCGCAAATAATTTTGATGATAATTTGACACCTTACCGAAGCAACTCCATAAATCAGCCATCATTTTCATTGCTCAATTGCGTTTTTAATCGAGCCTAAATTTTTAAATGTTGCTTTTAAAAAGCCTTAGGGTTTTGTAACTTGCTTTTGTGGAATAGCAGCCAGGTCTAATTCATTTGCCTTTTTAAAATCTCGTATTGCCTCTTTTTCTTTTCCTATTTCGCGATAAGCCACTCCACGATTGTTAAAAAAATTAGCAGAATCGGGGTTTAATTCAATAGCTAGGTTAAAATATTTGATGGCACGATCAAATTTACCTTTCCTACCATAAACCAACCCACGATTGTTAAAAGCATCAGCATAATCGGGGCTTAATTCAATAGCCTTGTTGTAATTCTGAATGGCGAGATCATATTCACCTGCTTCAAGATGAGCAGTGCCTTGATTAAAAAATTCCTCTGCTTTTTTGCTCATTTTTTATCCTCAATAATTTTTATTTCAGCGCTGGTTGGCTTGTGGAGTTTATACACCATCTGATCAATTTTGGTTTCGTAGTCGGCGGTGTCTTTGCCGTCTTTTTTGGCAGTGAGGATTTGATTGACTAAATCTATAAAAGGCTTTTAGGCGGTTGTTAAGATTTTTGGGATAGGAGTTTTTGCTTGGAAAGGTGCCGTTTTATATGCTTCATAAGTTGTGCCGTGTTAATGCAGAGGTATCCTTAAATGTAGATTAATATTTATGGGTCAAGATAACTTTAGAATTACACCCCTTAATGTTGATTTATTACACTGATTAATTCAAAAATTAACTCATCAATTTTAATTATGTGCCCTTCAGCTTTTGACTTATATTCTGGCTTAATACTGCCGTTATAATGAGATTCGTCAGTCAGCACCTCCCAAATACTTGTTATTTCCCTTTCTAAATTAGTATTTATTTCATTGTTATTAATAAAGTTGTGTTTCTTTGCTAATTCAAGGGATGAGTGTAATTTTGTCCTTAAAAATTTAAAATGGCTATTGAATGAAATAGAATCAAAGGAATTAAGATCTAAAATATCACCACACCTGTCATGAAGTTGGGCTTGAAAATCTTTAAAATACTCCATTAAAAGTAGTTTTTCTTGTTTTTCTTTTTCGTTTTGTGGGGTTAATATTCTTGTTACATAAATAGCAAGTAATACGGTTATCAAAATAGAAGGATTGATAACTATATTAACTATTTTTTGAAATTCAAAAGGTGTGTAATTATAAATACCAATAAAAAAACCTAAGGCTAGGCCAAATAAAGCTAGTAGAATTTTATCAATGTGTTTGTTGCTCGGCATCTTTAATATAGCTTTTTATATCATCAATTAAATAAGGCTCTTCATCTGAGATGAATACTAGAGTGTCGGCTACTTTTTGTGTACCTTCTGACCTTGCTAATCCGCCAAAAACCTCTTCAAGCCAAGAGGTG
>QPIL01000089.1 GCA_003666325.1 Methylococcales symbiont of Iophon sp. n. MRB-2018 | reverse complement strand
TCTCTGCTGACCGCCAAGGATGGTGGAAATGCAGTAAGATTGTCTGGAACAATCTCTGCTGACCGCCAAGGATGGTGGAAATGCAGTAAGATTGTCTGGAACAATCTCTGCCCACGCACCAGAACTACTCAGAACTATGGTTGTTGTTTTTTTAAGGGTTGGCTAAGTTCTGGTGCGTGGAACGCACCCTACGGATCTGAGTCTTTAGTCTTTAGTCTTTAGTCTTTAGTCTTTAGTCTTTAGACTTTAGTCTTTAGTCTTTCGTCCTGAGTCTTTTTAAGACTAAACACCATCATACCCCTCTTTTTTTGCTTTGTTACATGCACCGCTAAATTTTAAATTTAAGTAGACAATGGATATATTAAATCAGGTCAAGCAGTCAATCCTTTCTCCTTACGGAATGGAAGATAAAGATATTGATGTCATTATGGATAACATGCTCAGTACGATAGTGGATGATGCAGAAATTTATTTTCAGGCTAGTCATTTTGAATCATGGGTGCTAGAGGGTGGAATTGTCAAAGAAGGTTCACACAGTATTGAGCAAGGTGCTGGAGTCAGGGTTGTTGCGGGAGAAAAAACCGGTTTTGCATACAGTGATCGCATTGAACTTTCTGTGTTATTAGAAGCTACAAATAATGTCAAAGCCATTGCCAGACAAGGACAGACTGCACAATCTAAAATACAGAAAAGAGCAGGCTGGAACGCATATTATGATCCTATAAATCCTTTAAAATCATTGGATGATCAAGAAAAAATTGCTTTATTACATAAGGTTGATATTGAAACCAGAAAATTAGACCATAGAATTGAAGAAGTCATTATCAGCTTGGTGGGAGTGCATGAAAAAGTCATGGTTGCTAATCTTGATGGCTCTTTAGTTGCAGATATTCGACCATTGACAAGAATGAATGTTACCGTGATTCTGGCAGAAAATGGTAAACGCGAACAAGGCAGTATGGGTGGGGGCGCGAGAACAGATTATGGCTATTTTTTAGATCAAGATAAAGCCCTTAAATATGGGCAAGAAGCAGTAAGACAAGCGCTAGTAAATTTGCAAGCTATTGATGCACCAGCAGGAAATATGACAGTGGTACTAGGGTCGGGATGGCCTGGTATTTTATTACACGAAGCTATTGGTCATGGTCTGGAAGGTGATTTTAACCGTAAAGGGACATCAGCTTTTAGTGGTAAAGTTGGTGAGCGAGTCGCTTCAGATTTATGCACAGTCGTTGATGATGGTACCTTAATGGGTCGTCGAGGTTCACTCAGTATAGATGATGAGGGCGTGGCTACTGAAAGTACAGTTTTGATCGAAAAAGGAATTTTGAAGGGTTATATGCAAGATAAATTGAATGCGCGTTTGATGGGGGTCAAGTCCACTGGAAATGGAAGGCGTGAATCTTATGCGCATCTGCCTATGCCGAGAATGACTAACACTTATATGTTGGCAGGGAAGCATGATCCTGAAGAAATTGTTAAATCAGTAAAAAAAGGCTTGTACGCCAAAAATTTTGGTGGAGGACAAGTTGATATTACCTCAGGTAAATTTGTTTTTTCTGCCAGTGAAGCCTATCTCATTGAAAATGGAAAAATTACCCAGGCGGTGAAAGGAGCGACACTCATTGGCAACGGGCCAGATGTACTGAAAAAAGTTTCTATGGTAGGGACAGATTTAGAATTAGACTCAGGGGTAGGAACCTGTGGCAAAGAGGGCCAGAGTATTCCTGTTGGTGTTGGCCAGCCAACGATTAAAATAGATGGGCTAACAGTAGGTGGAACCAGTGTTTAGGCAAAAATAATTTTTATTCACTCGGCATAACACAACATCAGAGCAAACCTTAAAGTAAAAATTTTTATGCAAAACCAGCAGGAAATAAATCGACTCAAAAATTTAGTTCAAGACTTGCTAGATGAATCTAAAAAACAAGGAGCCACTTCTGCAGAAGCGGGTTTGAGTGTAGATAATGGCTTGGCAGTGACAGCACGCCTTGGTGAGGTTGAGACCATTGAATACCATTGTGATCAGTCATTAGGCATTACGGTTTATAAAGATAAAAAGAAAGGCTCAGCAAGCACAAACGATTTTTCACTAAATTCAATCAAAGAAACAGTCAAGGCGGCATGTAGTATTGCCAATTTTTCCAGTGAAGATGAATATGCAGGCTTACCAGAAAAAGCAATGCTAGCCACTCAATTCCCCGATTTTGATAACAACCATGCCTGGAATATTGATGCAGAATCAGCGATTCAATTAGCTATTGAATGTGAAGATTCGGCACGTACATTTCATGCTGAAATAAGCAATTCAGAAGGTGCAACAATAAATACCCACCAAGGAATTTCGGTATTAGCTAATAGTTTAGGTTTTTTGCACGGTGGGCAGGCAACACATCATTCTATTAGTTGTTCGGTTTTAGCGCAAAGAGATGGCAATATGCAAAGGAATTATTGGTTTAGCGTTGCCAGAAATGCCAATGATCTGGAGTCGGTCGCTGAAATTGGTATCAAAGCTGCACAAAGGACTATCAGCCGATTAGGTTCACGCAGCCTTGGTACGCGACAATGTCCTGTTTTATATTCGGCTGAAGTTGCATCGGGTTTAATAGCTTCATTAATCGCTGCTATCAGCGGTGGAAGTTTATATAGAAAATCCAGTTTTCTACTGGATAGTCTGGGTACACAGGTTTTTCCTGATTTCATTAGAATTCATGAGCAACCGCATTTAAAAAATGGATTAGCTAGTGCAGCTTATGATTCTGAAGCGGTAGCGACAAAAACCAGAGATATCGTGACAGCAGGTGTGTTAAAAGGCTATGTGTTGAGTAGTTATTCAGCACGTAAACTAGGCTTGCAAACAACAGGTAATGCAGGGGGTGTACATAATTTGACTGTAGCTTCTGGCGACAATGACTTTACAGCCATGTTAAAACAGTTAAATACCGGTTTATTGGTGACAGAGCTTATGGGGCAAGGTGTCAATAGAGTAACTGGCGATTATTCCCGTGGTGCTTCAGGTTTTTGGGTGGAAAATGGGCAAATACAATATCCTGTTGAAGAAATAACTATCGCAGGTAATTTAAAAGATATGTACAAAAATATTGTTTCTGTGGGCAATGATGTGGATTATAGAAGTAATATCAGAACAGGATCTATATTAATAGAACAGATGGCTATAGCAGGGGAATAAGCGAGTTCTTTAAGGCTCTCTCCAGTGGGATGCCCGCAGGCAAGTAGAGCAATGCAGGAGCTATTGCCGAGAGGGTTGAGGGGGAATAAATGTCTTTTACGCATCTGGCTAGAAACTTAAGAAAAAACCAAACAGATGCAGAACAAATCTTATGGCTTCAATTAAGAGACAGACGGTTTCTTAATTTGAAATTTCGTAGACAGTTCCCTGTTGAGTCCTATATTGTCGATTTTATCTGTTTGGATTGTAAAATTATTATTGAATTAGATGGTTCTCAACATCATGAGCAAGGCAATGAGGATGCAATTCGAACAAAATTTTTAAATCAACGAGGCTTCAAAGTTATTCGGTTCTGGAATAATGATGTATTTAATAATCTTGACGGAGTGTTGGAGTCTCTTCGTTTGGTGGTAGAAAAACAAAAAAAGTGGTAAAGAAATAAGCTTTGATTTCCCCTCACCCAACCCTCTCCCTTTGGAGAGGGCTTTTAAGATACACTGAATTTTAGCTCCCTCTTTTTTGGAGAGGGCTTTTAAGATACACTGAATTTTAGCTCCCTCTTTTTTGGAGAGGGCTTTTAAGATACACTGAATTTTAGCTCCCTCTTTTTTGGAGAGGGTTTTTAAGATACACTGAATTTTAGCTCCCTCTTTTTTGGAGAGGGTTTTTAAGATACACTGAATTTTAGCCCTCCCCTGCTGGGGAGGGTTGGGTGGGGAGAATATTAGATTGATTACCTAGTACAGCTTGAGCAATTATATAGCCCGTAAAATATCCTCAATTAACTGCGGTCCGCGATAGATTAAGCCACTATAGATTTGTACCAGACTGGCTCCGGCATTCAGTTTCTCTGCTGCATCTTGTCCAGTTAAAATACCGCCTACTGCAATGATAGCAGTATTACCTTTAAGTTCAGAGGCTAACCCTGCAACCAGATGGGTTGATTGTTTCATCACTGGCGCACCACTTAACCCTCCCGCTTCTTCTGCATAAATATGACCTTGAACAGCCTCTCTGGAAATAGTGGTATTGCTGGCAATGACACCATCTATAGAAAACTCGACTAATAATTGAGCAATATGAATAATTTCATCATCGCTTAAATCTGGTGCAATTTTAACCACTAAAGGCGTGTATTTTTGCTGCCTAGCTTGTAGCTTTAATTGTTCTTCTTTAAGCGCAGATAATAGTTTTTTAATTTCATCCCCTTGTTGTAACTGGCGTAAATTTTTTGTGTTGGGTGATGAAATATTAAGTGTCACATAGCTGGCTAGGGCATAACTTTTACGCAGACCTATGAGATAGTCATCTATTGCATTTTCAATAGGGGTATCAAAATTTTTGCCAATATTAATACCCAGAACCCCCTTATAAGAAGACAACTCAACCTGTTGTAGTAAATGCTCTACACCTGCATTATTAAATCCCATGCGATTAATAATGGCTTGGTGTTCAGCTAATCTGAATAACCGAGGTTTGGGGTTGCCTGGTTGAGGACGGGGAGTTACCGTGCCAATTTCGATAAATCCAAAACCCATAGCAGCAAGCGGGTTAATATAATCACCGTTTTTATCCATCCCAGCCGCTAGACCCACAGGGTTTTTAAAATCCAGCCCCATGACAGTCAAGGGTTGCTCGGCAGACTTTGCTTTGCTTATGGATAAGCCTGTTTTATGCGATAGCTTTAATAATTTAAGGCTGACTTCATGCGCCAGTTCAGGATCAAGAGAGAATAAAGCAGGGCGTAATAAAGGGTAAAGATTCATATTGAGAGGCAAAGTTTGGTTGTATTAGACATCGAGACGCAACTGCTCAGCGTACTCCGTAACTGCTTAGATTGCCCTTTATTTTGTTCAAGAGCAAGACTAAAGACGAAAGACGAAAGACTAGGAGCTAAGAGCTAACCCAACATTTTTAGGTGAATGTTGGGTTACGAAAAGCACATAACCCAACCTACGCGGCTTTAGTCTTTAGTCTTTAGTCTTTCGTCTTTCGTCTTTCGTCTTTCGTCTAAAGTGTGTATGGCTTAGGATTAATACTGGGTTGCCTGCCTAAAATCAAATCAGCCATGAGTTGAGCCGATGCCGGTGCCGTCACTAAGCCATTTCTAAAGTGTCCCGCATTAATGCTTAAATTTTTAATTTCTGGGTGTTTGCTTATATAAGGAACGCCTTGGCTAGTCCCTGGTCGCAGCCCAGCCCAATGATTTATGACAGGGGTGTTATTGAGGGCAGGAAAAAGTTTGGTAGCAAAAGCATGTAGTTTATTTTTGGCTTCAAGGCTGGTACTTTTATCAAACTGACAATGCTCAACAGAGCTGCCTACCAAAATTTTACCGTCACGGCGTGGGATTAGATAATGTGCATCATCTAAAATCATCTGTGCAAGGGTATCGGGCTGGGCATCAAATAATAGCATTTGACCTTTAACAGGGGCAATATCTGGTAAATGTTGCACAGACAATAACTGCTTGATTAAATGCTTGCTCCACGCACCCGCACAAATAATTAATTGATTAACATTAATTTTGCCCTGGTCAGTGGCTAAAGACTCAATGCGGTTATGGTTTAAAAGGCAGTCTGAAATTGTACAATTTTCAATAAACTGAACATTTTTTTTGAGTAAAAAGGCTTTTAAGGATTTTAACAGGCGAGGATTGCGAATTTGGGCAATCTCAGGTAGCCAAAGGGGGTTGTTTACTTGTGTGTTGAGGTTTTTATAAAGAGAATGCTCGGCTTTATGGAAAAGGACTTGATGCTTAATGCACCATTCAGTCGCTAAGTTAATATCAGGGTTTTTACAGATAAATATTCCGCAGTCCAGCCACTCAGGGTCAATGGCTGTGCTGTTAAAGAGTTGCTCGGCTAAACCTGCATAGCGTTTAATACTTTCTACCACCAAGGAGGAGATGGCAGAAACTTGTCGCCAAGGATATAAAGGTAATAATATGCCGCCACCAGCCCAAGATGATTCTTTACCCGTCAAGGATTTATCAATAAGGCTAACCTGACAACCTGCCTCGACAAATTCTTTGGCACTTAATAAGCCAATAATGCCGCCGCCAATAATAGTAATGTCAGGATTAAATGCCATAGCGTGAAATGAAAAAGTCGTTAGCGATAGTATACCGTGGACAGTCAATAAAATGGCTGTTGTTTTTTGAACAAAGTGGCAGCGAATTTTATAACTCTGTTGTAGTTTATTGAAGGGTTTATGCTATTTTATCTGGACACTCAAATTTCAGTATTCCCCTCCACCCAATCCTTTCTCTTTGGGGAGGGCTTTAAGCCCTCGCTTTGTTTGCCATTGTCCATAGTTTATGAAAACTTGTAAGCATGTTGTTTAACTGCTAATATTGCGTTTGTGTGTATTTGAGTTGTATTTTAGCAAATACGCCTAAATAATAATAATCTTTTGAGGGGAAATAGATGATCAAAAAAACAACGAAAGCGTTGGGCATAGCCGCAGCGACTTTAACACTGGCTGGAGCAATGCTATCGCCGCAAGCAATGGCTGGAGCGATGCTATCGTCGCAAGCAGTGGAAGCAACACAGGCTGAGCGTGTTGCAAATGCAACGGCTAAAAAAACAGCGGCTTTACAAGCAAAAGTCGATCAAATGGCAACCATGATGGAAGCCATGCAGGCTGAATTAACTAAAGTAAAAGCAGCGACTAATGCAGGTTCTTCAACTGCAAAACTACAAGAGCTAGATCAATGGATGGCATCTGTTAGGAATGCACCTATGCACAAAGCAGTTAAAGACCATAAATTCTCTGTGCGTGGTGGTTGGATGCATATGGATGATAATCGTGGATCAACGAAAGGTCCAACTGGTAATGGTCTTGGAATTGATGTTTTAACCAGTGAAGTTGACCAAGATGCCTTCTATTATGGCGGTGCGATTGATTTTACTATGAATAATGATTTATTCGGTTTAATGGACGGCGTATCTTTTGGCATTGAGCTAGGTATTGAATATTCAGAGCTAGGTGATAGAGAAGACAGTGGTCTTGATGATGTAATAACTACTGTAGCTGATCTGGGTGATGGTAGTCTAGGGAACTCACCTGTTCCAGCTAATTCAGATTTTCAACAAGATGTTACAGTCAACATGTTAAGAGTAAGCGCTGCCCCTAAAATTACATTTATGCATGGCAGTAAATTAAGACCTTGGATTATTCCTTTAGGGATTGATTTTAACATCATCAGCCCACCCTCTGATGCGGTTACAGTATTGAACAGTGGTATGCAGTTTGGTGCGGGTGCAACTTATGAATTACTTGACGGTATATTTGCAGGTGTTGATGGTCGTTATCACTGGACTCCAGATGATATAGATGGCGTTGATACCGACGGCTTTACTTTAGGTGGGTCAGTGGGTTTTGCATTCTAAATGCTATAAAACTTGAATGTAAGCTGAAAGGGGAAGGTGTAAGCCTTCCCTTTTTTTATGCCCTAGGAAAAATAAATACGTCTTTAGTTTCTTTAAAGCCCTCTCCAAAGGGAGAGGGTTGGGTGAGGGGAAAAATAAATACTTCTTTAACTTTTGCAATAAAAAAATCTTTTATTTAGAATCTCCCCACCCAACCCTCCCCAGCAAGGGAGGGCTACTAAGGGCTAAAGACTCAAGACTCAAGACGAGGACAAAGGAAGGTATTTTTATATAAGGGGATGCTACCCTTTTTTTGTATATAAGGGGTGTAAAAGGGGACGCTACCCTTTTTTAATATTAATTAAGCAACAATAGATTCAATCAACTTGCCTTTTCTTTGCAAAACAGTAACATGATTTTCTATGGCGTGTTTTTTTAGGTCATCATTAATGCTAAAAGAGGCTAATCCTAGATGTTTGATATAGTTTTGGTATTCAGGATATAGTTTATCAAAGTTAGGTGCTTTTTTGTTTAATAATCTATCTAAGTCGGCTTGATGTGCTTTGTATTTAACCTCAATAATAAATACCTCTTTGCCATTGATAAGCACAATATCATACTCATCTTCAATGCCATTTTTACAACGAGTGATGTTTTTATCAATATAGTCAAACTTAATGCCATTTAGGATGGGATTTGCTTTTAGGGAGTTGAAATAAAACTCTTCAGCAACATCACCTTGATTATTAGAAGTGCCACCATACATCTTTGCTAGCTTATCTACTTTGGCATCGGTTTTGGCTAGTTGTACATCGGTTTTGGCGGTTTGTATAGCTAAATCAGCAAAAATTTTTTCTATTTTTGCATCGGTTTTGAGCATTTGTGCATCAGTTTTTGCTTGTGAGACTGCTAACCCAGCTACTAAGTCTCTTAACTCTTGATCAGTTATTGACATATTGATAGTTGAAGTAAGTTGAATAATTTTTATTTTAGCATAATGGTATTAATCTAATCTAACAAATTCAGTGCGTTAAAACGGGGACAGTTAAAACGGGGACAGGCTAGTTTAAAACGGGGACAGGCTAGTTTTTATGATGTAACATCCGTTTTCTATTGAAAAAAATGGAATTAATCCTACTCTGACCCTAAATTACACAGCTATTGAAATTAGAAAACCAGACGAGGTAACAAAATATGAATATTAATGCAGTACAAATGATGAGAGAGATAAGAAACAAAGTGGATTTAGAAATAAAAGATTTATCTTGGCAAGAAGAGGCAGGATATTTAAAACAACATAATCAATCATTTATATACTTAACACAAAAAACAGCTAACAAATCATTTCATCCGACTGCTAACGAATCGGCTAAATTTTAATAAAAAGTAGCCTGTCCCCATTATACTCCTGCCCTTTAATTCTTTTAATTCCTTTAATTGAAGAGAAATAATATAGACGAAGGACGAAAGAAGCATTAAATTAGAATGTGTTAGTATGTTTATACCAATTTTATTAGATATAGGGAGAGGGATTTATGAGCCTATTGAATAAAGAAATTTATGAAGCATTTATAGAAGCAGGCGTTGCTAAAGAGTCTGCTTCACTGGCTGCTGAATCTGTTGAGCATTCAGACTTGGATAAGCGTCTGGCTATTGTCGAAACTAAACTAGATGCTATCAGTAAAATGATGTGGATTGTTATTGCAGGTATATTAGCTTTAGTGTTGAAGGCTTATTTTATAGTAGGATAAATTTATAGTTAAACCGAATAGTATTAAATTTATATATTAGTATTTAGTTAGGCAAAAAACGTAGGATAGATATTTTGAAAAAACTTCCTTCTGCACTATCGCTATTTTTTTTATTAACCGTTTCATTACTATTAAGTGCTTGCAGTGTAGTTTATAAAGGCACGGGTGACGCATTAATTGGCTATGCGCAAGACCAAGGTGTTCCTTATTTATTGGCTGCAGAAGATGTCGCACTGAGTTGCTCAATGGCAGAGTCTTTTGCCCCTTTTCTGTTAAGTTTTTCTAGGGTAACAAGCTCTCCCGATCAATTGGCTGTTTTGTTTTATTTAATGGCTGGCAGTTGTACAGAATTTAAAGCCTGGGAAGAAGAATTACGTTACTTGCGTGCGCTATATGTTAAAGACCCTGTAGCAGCACAAGATGCACGTATTACCCAACAACGCTATTTAGCACAGGCTGCGAGGAGACAATTAATAGCGTATCAATATTTAACTTCAATTTATTCAGAGTTAGGAACAAACTGTCCTTCATTTAATGACAAAGAGGAAGAACTGTATTGGATGATGGGCTTAATCAGTGGTTTGCAAGCATTAATAAATGATATTGCTTCTGCTGGAAAGACCAATGTGCCGCTGGATATAGCTGCAAAAATAGGGCGTGCGGCTGCCTGTTTAAATAATCAAACATGGTGGGGAGTGCCTGATGCTATTCAAGCCGCTCTTTGGATAATAAGACCTACTGATAAACCAGAAAATGTAGACCCTATGCAGATGATGAATGATGCTCTGCAAATAGGTTTACAACAAGGCATAGGTATAACGCAGGTATTATCAGCACAAGCACATCTAGGCTTGGGAAATACAGAACAGCTTAAACAAATTATTCGCCAGCATAGTCAAACAAAAGTTTCTGCTTCTGTTAATCATGCTTATCAATTACTCAATCGGCTTTCAATATTACAAGTGCAACAGTTTTCTGACCGATTGTGGACTGAAGCGACAGGTAGCCGTACACCCATAGGAAAAATCGGTACATTTTGGGATGATCCAGTTGGGGATATTGATGTTGATATTATAGAGATAGATGGGTTTTTGTGAGTGTTTGAATTGGATGAAGGACTCAAGACTCAAGACTCAAGACTCAAGACCCAAGACCCAAGACTCAAGACCCCTTGATTTTTGATTAGTTCTGGTGCGTGGAACGCACCCTACGGATCTTCTGGGGATAACCTTAGAAGTAGGGTGCGTTCCACGCACCAGAATTAAAGACTAAAGACTAAAGACTAAAGACTAAAGACTAAAGACTAAAGACTAAAGACTAAAGACTAAAGACTAAAGATCAAGACCGAGGGGTTGGTTGCATGCTTTTTGTGACTTAACATTTTTACAAATTAGAGGTTTGAATAATGCAATATTAGCTTTTTATTTCAATTGGATATGTGTTTTTAAGAGGTGACTAAGTAACTTTACTTTATATGTGTAATGTGCATCTATTGCTTTACGAGGTCAAGGCATGTACTCTGCTACCTCCTTGATACACAAAATTCATAATAAATAAAAGTATCATTAATTTTAAATAAGCTTTTAGGTGGAGTAGGCTATGGGAACAGAAACTAAAGAGTTTTCTGCATGGTATGACAGAGAAGTAGAAAACGGACTAATAGATATAAAATTCATTTCTGGTGATGGTATTGGTAAAGATACTACCAGAGAAGACTTTACAGCAGAAAATAATCGTGTAAATAGGATTATAGAATCAGGAGTAACTGTCAATAGACTTGACGTATTCTAAATGAAGTTAGTTGAAGTATTATTAGCAAGATCAGTTTCAACTAATTATCAAGATATTTATAATTACGATTGTCCTATTAAAATATTTGATAATGGAATTCAGTCAATTGTTGAAAAACAAACAGACCAAAAAATTTCTATAAAATGCCTATCTTGGCCCGGGGCTATGTTTGCAGCCAGATTGGATCGCTATCATTCAGCATCTAATATTTGGTATTCAGAGCAACTTAATAGTTGCTGGTCGAGATTTTATATTGCAAAGGAATTGGTTCATGTTATTTGTGGAGATACAAAAAACTTCACTAAAAATCCACTATCTCTTATTGACTTTATAATTAATGATATTCCTCTTACTGAGGATATGGAAGATTGTAAGCTTGAGGTTTAAGCTCTTTATGGAGCGATAGAATTGCTTTTACCTGAGCATTTGCATGATAAATTGTATGAGTTATCAAAAAATAACAAAACAAATCGGGAGATAGCAGAAGAATTTCGTGTTCCTGAAAAAATAATAGAATACAGATTGGGTGAAAAAGGAATAGATGTTTTTGACCGGTTTAAAAACGATGTTAAATAGAGTAACTTGATTTTGTAAACCCTTTATTGAGTCTATGCCAAGTATTAGAATCTCCCCACCCAAACCTTGTATGATTAAAGCGGTTTATTTATAACCTCCCCACCCCACCCCACCCCACCCTCCTCAGCAAGCAAGGGCTTTTAAGAGCCTTGTATGATTAAAGGAGTTTATTTATAACCTCCCCACTCCACCTTCCCCAGCAAGCAAGGGCTTTTAAGAGCCTTGTATGATTAAAGCGGTTTATTTATAACCTCTCCACCCCATTCTCCCTAGCAAGAGAGGGTTTTTAAAAGAAGCAAGAGAGGGCTTTAGAGCATTAACTTTAGGGTTAAATCTTTTGAAACCCCCATCATTCACACAAAAACAAATCAATTTAATCATTATTTTGCATAATTCACATCAAATGGCTACCCAGACTTTAACATCCCATAAGAAACCACCAAAAACCAAGGAGTCTTTAGTCTTTAGTCTTTAGTCTTTAGTCTTTAGTCTTTAGTCTTGAGTCTTGAGTCCTGAGTCCTGAGTCCTGAGTCCTGAGTCCTGAATATGGTATTATTTTTTTATTCACAATAAAAATTAAGGTAATGACTGATGAATAGATATAGGAGATTAGTAACAAAGCTATTTATAACTCTGCTGTTAATGCTATCCAGTCATACTGCTTTAGCGGTAGCTAAAAAAATGTGTGTATTTGACCTGTTGGGTGCAAACGGCCCTGTTTTTTCCTATATGAAAGACTATAAAATAGCGGCATTAAATTGGGGAGTAGAGCTAGAGTTGAAACCCTATACTAATGAGCGTGTGGCAGCAGAAGATTTTAAATCAGCTTTGTGTGATGCGGTGATTTTTACGGGCATTAGAGCCAGGCAATTTAATTCATTTACCGGCAGTTTAGATGCAATTGGCGCTTTACCAACATACCAATATTTAAAATCGGTGATAACTACTGTGAGTTCAAAAAAAGCTGCAAAATTAATGCTGAGTGATCCCTATGAGGTAGTAGGAATTAGTCCAGCAGGCACGGCTTATATGTTTGTTAATGATCGCAGCATAGATACGGTGGGTGAATTAGCTGGTAAACGAATTGCTATTTTGGATTCTGATCCTGCACAACAGGAGATGGTGTCTTTTATTGGTGGCTCGGCAGCAGGCAGTTCAATTGCAACCATGTATAGTAAATTTAATAATGGTTCTGTTGATGTGGCTTTTGGTCCTGCCATTGTCTATGAGGCAATGGAATTATATAAAGGGCTTGAGCCAAATGGCGGTGTTATTGATTTTTCTTTGGCACAATTGACTATGCAAATATTGATTCGTAAAACAGAGTTTCCAGAAAATTATGGGCAACAGTCACGAGAATATGTTTTAAGCAGGTTTGATGTGGGCATGGAATCGGTCAAAAAATATGAAAGTACCATTCCCAAAAAGTACTGGGTTGCTATTCCTGAATTTGATAAACCAGATTACCGAGAGGTTTTTAGGCAATCAAGAATGCGTTTAAGAGATAAAGGTATTTATAATGGAAAAATGCTGAAATTGATGCGAATGCTGAGATGCAAAAAAGAGCCACAGCAGTCTGAATGTACGGCTACAGATAAAGAATAAGTGGAATCAAAATGGAGTTATCAATAATTACCGTATCTTCAAGCAGGGTGTTTTTCCTAAGAACTATAAGTTGGAAATTTAAACGATAATGAGAAAATGCTAAAGCTTAGAAGTTTGCAGGAATGGGTTTCCTCATTGCCTGTTTTTATTCTCTTATTGGCTGTCATTATTGCTGGTAATGCCAGCCAATTTCATACCCGTTTATTGTATGTGGGGGAATATTTTTGGCAGGATTACTTTTTGCTAAGAGCAGATATTCCTACACCTGCCTGCAATCCTAATGCTGATATTGAAAGCCAATTAATTAAGCTAGAAGCACAAGCAGCTAACCAAGATGAATTGGAAGCCCTGTTTGAAAGTGAACCTTTTGATCAAGATGCGGCTAGGGAATCATTACAAAAAAATCAGAAAATTTGTAGTGGCAAGCATGCGTTAGCCAAACAAAATAAGCTAAGAATTACATCGTCAGTAATTATTTTTCGTACATTGGAAACCAGCATTGCTTTTTTTAGTGTCTATGCATTTAAAATGCAACGTATGATTTTACTGCTAATGCTGTTTATTTGTGCAATAACCTGCACGGTAAAGCAACAGCATATTGCTTTTAAGCCTGTTATTACAACTTATGATCATCTTGTTTCTACACTGGCACAATGTTTTGCCAATAGTTGCTTATTATTATCAGCCTGGTTTTATAGCAAAAGTATTTACCAATCTTCCACAATCATTGAACACGCAGAAGTCTATTTGTTATTAATTGTTGGATTTTCCTCATTAGTCATCCTTAATTTATACCAGTTATTTAATCCGAAAAAGCAGCTTAAACAAGAGGGCAATTTTTATCATGCATTGCTGTCTATTCCTCTTTATGTTTTTATGGCTGGCTTTGCTGCCAATTATTTTTTCCTCATGGAAGAACATTGGGCAGGCTTAGCCATATTTTTTAGCTTATTGATTGATCAGGCAGGATTGTTTCTTAATATAGGCTTGTATATTTGGGTGGGTATGTTGTTGAAACGAACCCAATTAGGTGAATTGGTGTTCAATGTTTTTATACCTTGGCGGCTATCACCTGAGTTATTAGCAGTTGTGGCTATTATTGTCATGGCATTACCTACAGCGTATACAGGTGCTTCAGGCATTATTATTATTGCCATGGGAAGCATTGTTTATGAGCAATTGATTAATGCCGGTGCTAGGCGACAAATGGCATTAGCTACCACTGCAATGACAGGTAGTGCGGGTGTGGTATTACGACCTTGCCTATTGGTTGTATTGATAGCGGCATTGAATAAAGAAGTGGTGACTGATCAGCTTTTTGACTGGGGTTTGAAAACCTTTATGACCACTATTGTCGTTTTTCTGTTTTTTGTATTGTTGACTAAATGCGAAAAGATACGAGTAGCATCAGTCAAAGAGGCTTTTAAACCTTTTATACAGGCATTACTTCCATTGTTACCTTATATCTCTATTGTGTTTTTGATAGTTTTTGCTTATGACTATTGCTTAAAGGTATCTATGGATGAATTTTCTGCACCGATTATATTGCCGATCATTATTTTATGTTTAATAGTTTATGAGTCGTGCATTAAATCGGCAATAGAGAAAAACAAAGCAGAAAGAAAAAGTCTGATTTTTGAACATAACATAAGAATGGCTTCATCTGAGGCTAGTGTCCATATTGGTGCTTTATTAATGCTGATGGCTCTTTCTTTTGTGATGGGAGGTGTCATTGAGCGTTCGGGATTGTTAAATGATATTCCTGATACATTTTCATCTGTCTGGTTAACATTAAGTTTTCTGGTTGTTGTTTTAGTGGGTATAGGCATGATTATGGACCCATTTGGTGCCGTTGTACTGGTCACAGGCACACTTGCTCAAATTGCCTATACTAATGGTATTAATCCCGTACACTTTTGGATGATTGCCTTGGTTTCTTTTGAATTAGGATATTTAACCCCACCTGTCGCTCTTAACCATTTATTGACTCGGCAAATGATAGGGTATGAAGAGGCTGCAAAAGCGGCTCTGGAAGGTGGCAATTTTTGGTATCGACACGAAAAAATATTGTTGCCCATGGTGACCATGATCTCTACGCTAATTTTGGTGACTATAATTCCTGTTTTAATGACATAATGCAGTCAATGTTTTTGCTATAAAACGTATAAAGTAAATAATGAATTTTTTTGCCTGGATTGGTCGGCATTGCATTAATCTGATTTTCTACATTATCGACCTAGCCTGCTTTCTGACACAAACAATCTCAGTGTGGCAACCTCACCGCAATGTTTTTAATCGAGCAGTGTATTTAGTGGTGTTAGAGCAGATTATTTTAATTGGTATTAATTCGATTGCTATTATTTCCTTGCTAGCTATGTTTGTAGGCTTTGGTGTTACTTCACAGCTAATCTATATCATGCAGTCATTAACCGGTAATAATGATCTAGTTGAGATTATCGCCAGATTGGTATTGAGTGAAATAGGGCCTTTGATAACAGGGTTTCTTCTGGTTGGCAGGTCTTGTTCTGCAATTGTAGTCGATTTGGGTAATACCCGTGTAGGAGGTGAGGTTGAACCATTGGAATATATGGGGATTAATGTGGATGATTATTTTGTCATACCAAGAATATTGAGTATGGTAATTAGTCAAACGGTTTTGGCATTTTACTTTTTGGCAGTTATGATCGTCTGCGGCGTATTTTTTAGTGCCTTACTTTATGATTTTTCGGTTCAACAATCACTCATGGAATTATTGAATATGATCAGCTTAAATGAGGTAATAAGGTTTACCTTGAAAAATCTCTTTTTTGGGTCAATTATTGGAACTATCGCCTGTTTTCATGGGCTTCTTGTTGATAGTTCATCAATAAGTGTTGCAGACCAGATGCAAAAAGCGGTGGTAAGGTGTCTGATGTTTTTATTTATGGCAGATGCTTATTTTATCATTTTTACCTTATGACTGAGCAATCGAATCGTGTCATTATTGAAGCTTATACTGCAACACCTTTTACTAAGGAAAATGGGTTTATATTTCCCCCATTAACTTGCCAGTTGACCGTTTCTAAATTAACTTGTCTGGTAGGGCCATATCGATTGCAATTGAGAGAATATTTATTGATGTTGGCGGGGGTATCCAAACCCAAAACAGGAAAAGTAGAAATCTTTGGGCAATCAATGGCTGATCTGGACCAATTACAATGGCAGAAATTACGTTGTCAGATTGGTTATCTTTCTGGTACAGCACCTGTGCAATATTCACAACATGGTTTGTTAAATGTGATGTTACCTGCTCTTTATCATACTAATAAGCCATTTCGGGAAACCATGCTAAAGGCACGGGCGTTATTAACCGAATTAAATTGCCAATTTGAATTTACCACATACCCTGCACAGTTAAGTAGTTTCCAAAAGGCGCAACTTGCATTGGCGCGTGCTTTGATACTTGATCCTGAGTTACTTATTCTGGATCTGCCATTTAATAATTTAGGGGCAAAAGAACGTGAACAAATGGGTGAGTTGTTGGGCAAATATCAACAGCATTTAACGATTTGTATGATTGGTGGATTGCAATACCCTCACTTTTTGACAGGTCATACCGACCAGATTATTTATATTTCAGAACATAAAACAATAAGTTTTAACGGCTGGAAATCATTTTATCTGTCAGAAGACCCAGATGTTAAAGGACTATTAAGTGTTTTATAAGGCTCAAGACTAAAGACGAAAGACGAAAGACTAAAGACGAAAGACGAAAGACGAAAGACGAAAGACGAAAGACGAAAGACGAAAGACGAAAGACGAAAGACGAAAGACGAAAGACGAAAGACGAAAGACGAAAGACGAAAGACGAAAGACTAAGGATTCAGGATTCAGGATTCAGGATTCAGGATTCAGAAGTAGGGTGCCGTTCCACGCACCAGAACTGCGGATATTCGGAGGATAACCTTAGAAGTAGGGTGCGTTTGCCCACCAGGGATGGTGGAAATGCAGTAAGATTGTCTGGAACAATCTCTGCTGACCGCCAGGGATGGTGGAAATGCAGTAAGATTGTCTGGAA
>QPIL01000090.1 GCA_003666325.1 Methylococcales symbiont of Iophon sp. n. MRB-2018 | reverse complement strand
GGTTAGAACGCCCTTTGAAGCCGTCCAATGTTGGTATAGAATAAATCCACAAATTTTTAGAAAACCACCCGATATGTTTCGAGCTGAACTTTTAAAAAATCATGGTACAACGTGGTGAAACTTGACATGCCAATCATTTTCTTCTCGATCCTCAATGTGTTCTTTGATGCCTGCACTCATTTTGGCTCGTATTGCATAATCTATCGCTTGTTCTTCGCAGTATTGGATTATCTTGGTTTGATAACCTGCCGCGTCAATACGCAATGATTTTATCTGGCAGTCTTGAGGGAGTGCTGCCTTGCATTGTTGAATAAAGGCTAAGTTGTCCTTTGCAGGCGATGTATTGCCTGTTCGAAAATCACAGGCAACCACCATACCGACTTCGGCTATATGTCCAACCATCGGCATATAGCCTTGGTTTTTATTGTATGTCCATTGAGCATCCGCCTTATGGCTGATGATTTCTGTGGCATCAATATCAAGCGTGATTTCTTTGCAGTGATGTAATGCTGCTTTCAATACCCCCTTATTCACCTTAGATAAGGATGCTAAGCCTTGTCTGTTATTACCCATACGCCTTAACCAGTTGCCAAGCGCACTGGCTTTGGGCATCTGTTGAATGCCAAGCACCTGCACTAACGCTGGGTCATCATGAAAATGCTTTACTTCATCTAGATGAAAAGAACCTTCATGTTGCATTAAGATAAGAGTTTCTAGGTATGAAGAGGCAAGTATACCTCGGTTGCTTTTGGGCGCTGGAAAGTGGTGGTCAATACTTTTTGATAATTCTAATTGTTTCATTATCTGCCCAACAACTAACAATCCTGCTCTTGATGTCAATTGCTCGTTGGTTGTTTTAAGTTTGTACGGTAATATATTGATATGTCTTGGCTGCACCTTTTGGGTGATGGGCTGTTTTGTTGCAATCCATTATACAGTCAAGGCTTACTCGGTTTTTATTTGTTCTACGTGGGAATCTGGGCAATAGTGAACTATTGTGCGTTATTTTGGCTGAAAGATGGAAAATTTCTAGCTTTTTTTATCCGTCCAGAGTTATGCTGAGGTCTCTTTATATTAGAAAGTTATCAGGACGAGGTTTGACAAATAAAATAATTCGCATAGCAACACGTAAAAGCCCATTAGCCTTGTGGCAGGCAGAACATGTAGCAGAAAGACTGGAACAAGCATTTCCAGAAATAAAAACAGAATTAGTCAAAATGGTGACTAAAGGTGACAAAATTCTTGATGCACCTTTAGCTAAAATTGGGGGTAAAGGTTTGTTTGTAAAGGAGCTTGAGCAAGGTATGCTAGATGGCTTTGCCGATATTGCCGTGCATTCTATGAAGGATGTTCCCGTAGAATTTCCTGAAGGATTACATTTATCCGCTATTTTGGATCGTGAAGACCCTACCGATGCCCTTGTTTCTAATCAATATGCCTCCCTGCAAGATTTACCCACACACGCAAAAATTGGTACATCTAGCCTGCGTAGACAATGCCAAATAAAAGAACAATTTCCAGATGCTGAGATTTTATCGTTAAGAGGTAATGTTAATACCCGTCTAGCTAAATTAGATGCCGATGAATACGATGCCATTATCTTGGCTTCTGCGGGTTTAAAGCGCTTAGGGATGGCAGATAGAATCACCCAACGCCTAGATACAACAATCAGTTTACCTGCGATAGGACAAGGTGCTATCGGTATTGAATGCCGTAGTGATGATGTGGAAACAAACGATTTATTAAAAGTTTTACACGATGATGAAACCACACTACGAGTAACCGCAGAAAGAGCCATGAACGCACGTTTGAATGGTGGCTGTCAGGTACCCATTGCTGGTTTTGCTGAAATTCAAGGCGATCAAATTGTCATGAGAGGATTAGTGGGGGCGCCAGATGGTTCTATTTTATATAGAGCAGAAAGACAAGGTAGTTTGAATCAGGCTGAACAAATAGGGATTGCCATTGCCGATGATTTATTAGCACAAGGTGCAGATAAGATTTTGCAAGCCTTATATTGATACGCTGATGGTGGCAGACAACACAGCCAGCAATGTTTTAGTGACACGACCTGTGGCTCAGGCGGACAATTTATGTCAATTGTTAGAACAGCATCATTGTCGGCCGATTCGTTTTCCCACTTTGCAAATTGTTGCGCTTGATAAAATCGCTATTCGGCAACAGTTGAGGCAGTTAAATAAATATCACTGGTTAATATTTATTAGTGTTAATGCAGTAAATTTTGCGCTTAGAGCGAATGATGGCAAAATAGAAGCCTTTAAGCATTGCTCTATTGCGGCTGTTGGCAAGGCAACCGAAAAAGCCTTAAAAATAGCAGGCTTAAAAGTCAATCTGATACCAAAAGCAGGGTATACAACAGAAGGCTTACTGGCAACATCAGAAATGCATAATATAACTAACAAATCTTGCTTAATTGTTCGAGGGAAAAGAGGGAGAGAAACACTAGCAGAAGGTCTTAGAGCGAGAAATGCTGAAGTAGAATATATGGAAGTTTACGTCAGAGAACGCCCTAAATTTATTGATACAGCAGTGATTCAATTGATAAAGCAGGATCAGCTTAATGCGATTACCATAACCAGTGGCGAGGCTTTAACAAATATGTTGGCAATGATCGATACAAAAAACCATGCTAATTTGTATTTAGTACCTATAATTGTCATCAGTAAGCGACTCAAGGAATTAGCAATAAAAATGGGGTTTGAACATATTATTGTAACAACAAGTCCTGATAACTCAGCGATAGTTGGAGCAGTATTAGCGAGCTTAGGCTCAACCAATTAACGGGGAAGACAGTGGCGAAATACACTCAAAAAGAAGCCGAGCAAGAAAATGTATCTCAAGTACCAGTTGAAGTGGAAGCGGTGATTAAAGAACAATTACAAAAACAAGAAACTGAAAATCAGCCAACAGATATAGCCGTAAAAAACTCAAAAGGCTGGCTTATATTCGGTACCATTAATTTACTGCTTATACTATTGATAGCAGGGGCTTTATTTTATTTGATACAAGAAACAAAAGATAAACAATTAGCACAGGGTACAGAGATCAGCAAAGACGATTTGAGAGAAATTGAGGTGAGTAAGCACCTCAATGTATTGCAAACGCAACTAGGGACTATGCAATCTCAAATTGCTACTTTTGCTGAAGATATTACAGGGAAAGACAATCACTTTACTAAAACACTGGCTGATTTTTCACAGTTACATTCAGAAAAAATGGCATTGACAAAAATCGAGTTACTTAGCGAAATTGATCAAATTAAACGTCAATTAGGTAAAACCCGTGGGGACTGGTTGATTGCCGATGCTGAGTATTTACTCAGTGTGGCTAATCAACGATTGCATTTGGTGGGTGATGTAAAAACAGCCAGTTTAGCCTTAGAAGCGGCTGATCAACGCTTAAGAGAAAGCGGTGATGCCTCTGTGTTTAAGATTAGAGAACAGTTGACCAAGGAAATTGCTGCACTGACAACGATTAATACACCAGATGTGGTCGGCATCTATTCTAAAATTCAATTATTAAAAGATAATTCAGGGCAATTGGCTGTATTGTTACCCTATGCGGGTAAGCCTTTGACAGCATCAAAACAAATACATGCTCATAAGGATGGCGATGATGGTCACGGTGTTTTAAGTTCGACACTGAAGCTATTAGAAGGATATGTTACTGTCAGGCATTCTGACCGACCTATTACCCAAATATTAACAGACGAAGAAGTTGGTTTTATTAGACAACAGCTCAATGTAAAACTGGAAATGATCAAGATTGCCTTGGTGCAACAGAATGATGCCTTATATAAAGCCAGTATTGTTGATACCAAGAACTGGTTAAATGACCAGTTTACTATCAACATTCAAGCTCAAAAGTTTATTGCTGTTTTGGATGCGATCAGTGCCATTCCTATGCGTAGCGCGTTTCCTGATATTAGTCAGTCATTCAAAATGTTAAAAGATATTGTAAAGCTACGTCTTGAAATGGATAAAGCACAGCTAACACCATTGAAAGAAAAAAACAAAGTGGCAACAGAGCAAGCTATTGTTGCACCGATAACCCCTTAATAGCATATTGTTATGAAAAATATCTTTTATTTTATTGGCTCACTTTGTGTTGCAATAGCTGCGGCTTTTCTCATTCAGCAGTGGCTAAGCGACTATGAGAACCCTGGTTATGTGCTAATAGGTTTTGGTCACTGGTCTTTGGAAACCTCTGTCCTGGTTTTTGCGGTAGGTCAGATTATTGTTTTTTTTGTAATGTATCTGTTTTTCAGGTTGATTGGTGTTTTATTAAGATTACCTAGCAAAATGCAAAGTAAAGGCAAAAGCATCAAATTTAATCGTTCTCAAGAAGCTTTAATTACAGGTTTGGTTGACTCGGCAGAAGGTAACTGGGAGAAGGCCGAGAAGATATTAATCAAACATGCGTCTAATAGTGGCGCACCTTTATTACATTATTTAACGGCAGCTAAAGCAGCACAGTCTCGCGGTGCGATTGAGAAAAGAGATGAATATCTACGGGTAGCGACTGAAAAAGCGGGCGATTCTGATTTAGCCGTGGGCTTAACTCAGGCAGAGTTACATTTATCTTCCAATCAGTTTGATCAGGCGCTGGATAAGTTAATTCGTTTACAGTCAATTGACCCTAGTCATGCCAGTGTTTTAAAAATGTTACATCAGGTTTATGAAAGAGTCGGTGACTGGGAAGCATTACATAAACTCATTCCATCTTTGCACCAAAATAAAATTTTGATGGAAGCCGAAGTCAAATTATTAGAGACCGAAACCTTATGCCATTTATTAAGAGAAGCTGCTGAAACAGGTAATGCAGAAAAAATAGACGCTATGTGGCAGAGTATTCCTGAGCATGTTCAAGCGATGCAGGGGATGGCGAATATATACTTTGCTGCCATGATTGAGGCGGGTAAAGGGGTAAAAATTGAAGGTGCTATTGTTAAAACCATGTTAAATAGCTGGAATGAAACATTGCTGGTTTTATATGGCAATATTAAGACCGAAGATCATAAAAATCAATTACAGACTGCTGAACAATGGCTTTCTGTTCATTCGGGCAGCGCTGTGCTGTTAAGAGTGCTCGGTAAAATTTCAATCAAATGTTATCAACTAGAAAAAGCAGAACAGTATTTAACAAAAAGTGTAGCAAATAACCCAACGGTTGAGGCATATCAAATGCTGGGTGATGTACTTATTAAAAAAGGCGATAAAGACAAGGCCAGTGAGAGTTATAGAAAAGGCTTGGAGTTAGCCTCTAGTGAAGTGGTTAAGCAAGTGGAAAATATTTCAGGTTAAATTGACAGATACCGCAGATGCGGAGCCGTCTTAGTCTGCAATGTTAAATGGTCAATCCTTAAAAACACTTTTATCAGGACTCAGGACTAAAGACTAAAAACCCCTTGGTTTTAGTTCTTAATATTTGATTGGATTCTTGCCAAAATGGATAATCATAATTGTAGGTTTTTTACACCTTTGTAATCTAGGTAAAACAAAGGCAAAGCACTCAAAATCGCCACCATATCTTGAGAAATATATTGCCGTTTTTGGACGCTAAAAATAGCAACTTGCTCAATTATTTCATCAGGTAATTTATCTTTTTTATGGACTAAATAATTGGCTTTTATAAGGTGTTTTTTTATAATCTCTTTAAATTCTATGTCTGATAAGGCGTTCAAGTCTTTAATACCAGTGTCGCTTACATGCTTTTTAAATGCTCTGCTACTTGAAATTTTGAACGTGCTTTTTTTAAAGTTTTTTTATCCTTTAATGACTCAAGCATTGGAAAACTAATAAAAAGTTTACCCTGATCAGTTTCATCGTTAAACTGACTAAGCATTAAATCAATTTTTTTGTCACTCGCTAAAGGTGCATGTCCGTCATAATCAAAAAATAAATATATTGAGGTTATCTCATCCCGTTCTAGTTTGTCTAAACTTCCATTCAAAGACCTGAATTCCTTGAGCAATTCAAACGTATCTACCATAGGATCTCGTTGGATTTTTTCATACAGTTGATAAATATCGGTACAAAAAGCAACTTCAATTCTATTTTTGTCTATCTTTATATTTAATTTCTCTAAAAATATTTTTAAATACTTA
The DNA here is from genome assembly GCA_003666325.1 of Methylococcales symbiont of Iophon sp. n. MRB-2018. Lineage (GTDB taxonomy): Bacteria > Pseudomonadota > Gammaproteobacteria > Methylococcales > Methylomonadaceae > QPIN01. Next base: position 12,402 of record QPIL01000090.1, on the reverse strand, counting down.
GACTCTGTTTTTTTACCCTCAAAAACAAACAAAAAGACAGGGTTGGACATTATGCAAACAGACTCGATTTATACAATTTTTCTAAATTGTGTGCTTTCCGCAATTCTTTATCTGTTAATTTGTTAATGGCATTAATTTGACCCTCTTTTAATAAAAAATAGCAATCAGGGCGCAATAAATCATTACTCATAATTGAAGTGTTATGCGTGGTGAAAATAACTTGAGCGTCAGTTTGTTTGAGTTTTTGGACGATAAATTTTGAGAGACTATGATGATAAAACGCATCAAATTCATCAATAAAGATGAATGAAGTTTGCTCGCTTTGAATCCGTTGATACCAGTAATAAAATAATATTAATGCTTTTGTTCCTTGTGAGGCAATATCAAAAAATCTTATATATTCGCCCTTAAAATCAAATACTAATTCTTTATTGCTAATTCCTTGAATAGCCTTTAATTTACACGCTACCCCTGCTTCATTGAGAAAAGACTCAAAATTTTCAACATTGCCTTTTGAGATAATATCTTCGTCTAAATTGGCAGCACCACTCTCTAAGCCTAAAAACATATTCTCATTTAAAGAACGGAAAAATAACATTTTTTGCACAAACTCATAAAATTTAAAAAATATTTTATTGGTCGAATTGTCTTCCAATAAAGCATTGTTTTTAACATACTGAATAATGGATATTCCAGATTTTGATATGTCTTGGCTTAAACCCTCAGAGCCTTTTAATGCAAAACAAACGTCTTTATCACTAGAGCGTTGAACTGATAAAAATTCTTTATTGTTAATGCTTAAATGCTCATCTGATAATTTATCATGGTCAAGTTTTGAATATTCATAAACAACAATATCTGTACCGAATTTAAAACGATATTCAAACTCAACAATAGAGGCTGTGTTCGGTTTCTTTAAATAATGTTTATAAGCGAATGAGGTGCTTACTTTATTAGTTAAATGCTCAACAATATCAAATATTGCAAAGCCAATATTTGATTTTCCAGAGGCATTTTCACCATAAATAATGGCATTATTGACCAAGCCATTTTTAATACTATCATTGTTAAATTGATAATCACTAGCAGTAAAATCAAGCACAACATCTGCAAAGTTTTTAAAGTTTTTAGTGCTAAATTTTTCTAACATTTTATTGTTTTTATTATTAATGAGAGTGATATTTTACCTTAAAAAAATATCTACCGTTAAAAAAATACGGCAACTCTTTATGCCATGTTCAACAAATAAAGACACCAATCTAAACATATTTATTGAATAAATTGAAAATGGGAAATGGCATAGACCCAAGATAAAAGAGTGGTTTATTTAGAATCTCCCCACCCCACCCTCCCCAACAAGGGAGGGCTTTTAAAATCAAGGGATGCGTTCCACGCACCAGAACTACTACGGATCTGGTGCTGTTATCGGGAATATAGGAAGAGCGGGCGAGCAGGGGCACTCGCCCCTACATGTCCTTGCATTTCTCTGCATTTCCTTGCACATCCTTGCATTGCATACCATGTTGATAAAACGTAGGGGCAATGGGCTTTTAAGCCCTCTCCGGAGGGGCTGGGGTGAGGGAAAATTAAAAATCCTCTCGCTCTCGCGTGGGAGTAATAAAGTTCAGCGCGCAACATATTGGCTGATTTTCTAAAAATTTCTGGATTTATTTTTATACAACATATAAGTCAAATATTGTTAGCCTTTTTGCAGAATCAATTCTAATACCAGTTTGCTACCAAAGTAAGCCAGTAACAATGATGTAAAACCAATCAGTGTCCATTGTATAGCTGTTTGTCCTCTCCATCCGTGGCGGATGCGACCATAAAGTAATGCCGAAAAAATCAGCCAGGCGAAAAGGGATAAGGTGGTTTTATGGACTAGGTGTTGTGCAAATAAATCATCAATAAAAATAAAGCCACTGAGCAATGAGATTGTCAGAAAAATGACACCTGTGCTGATCAACTGAAATAACAGTGATTCCATGGTTTGCAAGGGAGGTAAGGTCAGAATTATTTTTCTGGGAGGGTGTTTTCTTAGTTGTTGTTCTTGTATGGATAGAAAAATAGCCTGTAAGGCTGCAATATTTAACAAGCTGAAAGCGATAATTGAACTAAATATATGTGCGTTCATTTGCCAGCTATAGCTTTGTATTGCTTGCTCTGTGCTGGGATAAATAAGTGTTAAAACAAGCATTAGGCTGGCTAGGGGAAAAATAGCGACCCCCAGTTTATCAATAGGTTTATTCAGGCTGACCAGTAATAACAAAAGAGCAACAATGGAGGAGATGGTTGAGGCTATACTGAAAAAGCCAAAATCCAAGCTGTTTTGTTGCAAGGAAATGATGGCAATGTAAGTAAAATGAAAAAAAACAGCCAGCCAGCCAGGTATGATGGATGGAATGTGTGATTTTTCTTTGATGATGTCTGTTGATAACAGCACTGTACTAAGTACATAACAACAAATAGATAAGATACCAATAGTTAAGAGTGTCATAAATTTCTCTGTTTATTCTGTCAAATAACTAGGCGTTGCAGCCCTAAAGTTAATGTTCTTAAGATCTTCCTGCTGGGGAAGGGTTCAGGTAGCAAGTGCAACACCTAAATTTATTCCAGATTTGTGCGCAAAAACCTCGGCGGGTGTTTACCATTTTAACAACTTTCTAGGGCGTAAATTCAATAAAAACGCTACCACCCTATTTTCTTTTTAGTGATCATAGAATAGCTTTTATAATTTGGGAAAATCATCTACTTCTATAGCTAAACTACGCATTCTTTCTGCCTCCTCAATTAAAGCCCGCTCCTCATCATTAATTATTTTATTATCTACTGCCCGCTTTAATACACTTTCATCATATCTTTTAGGTAACACTTTATTTTTTTGTGCCAGACGAATTTTCTTTTCTGCTGGTATTGCAGCCAGTACAGCTTTAAAGGCACATTCAATACGCCCTGTTACATCGTCTTCTATTTCATTAATATAGATTCCTTGGGTTAGGCGATCTCGTGTTTCCGTATCATTTAATAATATACTTGCTGTTTGATGGGTTAATTTATCGCTAGGCGAACAATAGGGTTTTCCTAGAGGGAAAATGATCATTTTATTCACACACCAAGCAACAGCATTAAAAGGTAATATTCGAGTAATTTCAAGCAGAGCTTGTTGTGTCTGAAAAATAGTCTGTTGTGCAGCCCAGTGCATTAATGGTAGATCAGCTTCTGGACAACCCTGATATTCAAAGTGTTTTAACACCGTCGAACATAAGTACAAATTACTGATAGCATCTGCAAACCGACCAGATATACGCTCTTTTCTTTTTAATGAACCACCCAATATGATGATGGCGTAATCAGTAAGAAAGGCAAAATCAGCACTTAATCTGGCAATGGCTTGATAGTAGGCTTTGGTCTGCTCATTACCTGGCGTTTTGACAAATTTGGCATAGCTTATTGCCAGCCAAAAACTACGCACTTTATTAGCCATGATAAAACCCAGATGTTTAAATATAAGTTTATCAAATAACGCCAGTGCTTTATCCTTATCCTTCATGTAAAGCGTTTTCATTTCTTGATAAATGAGAGGATGACAGCGGACAGCTCCCTGTCCAAAAATCATCATGGTTCGGGTTAGAATATTTGCACCTTCCACGGTAATACAAACAGGAATAACCTGATAAAGTCTACCTAAGTAATTTTTAGGCCCCAGACAAATACCAGAACCGCCTTGTATATCCATACCATCTGTAACCACTCGCCGCATACGCTCTGTTAATTCATATTTTATAATGGCTGATATTACTGAAGGTTTATGCCCTTGGTCTAAGGCAGATGCAGTGACTACTCTTGCGGCATTGATGATATAAGTCTCCCCTGCCATCCGTGCCAGAGGCTCTTCTATGCCTTCAAACTCGCCAATTGAGAGATTAAATTGTTTGCGTATTCGAGAATATGCACCGGTGTTTCGACAAGTAAATTTTGCAGCACCTGCACTCAATGCGGGCAAGGAAATAGATCGACCTGTGGCCAATGACTGCATTAACATTTTCCAGCCATTCCCGACTTGATCTAAGCCTCCCAAAATCCAGTCTACGGGAATAAAGACATCTTTCCCCCAGTTAGGTCCATTTTGAAAGGCGGCATTAAGAGGAAAGTGTCTACTGCCAATACTCACACCTTTGGTATTGGCTGGAATTAAAGCAACGGTAATGCCGATATTTTCTTTGTCTCCAATTAAATGTTTTGGATCATAAAGTTTAAATGCCAAGGCTATCACTGTCGCTACGGGAGCTAATGTGATGTAACGCTTTTCCCAGTTTAAACGAATGCCTAATACCTTTTTTTTACCTTTATCTGTGCCATAACAAACAATGCCTGTGTCAGGAATAGCTCCAGCATCACTACCTGCATTTGGCCCTGTTAGAGCAAAACAGGGAATTTCCTGTCCTTTTGCTAAACGAGGCAAATAATAATCTTTTTGTTGCTGTGTACCACAGGCTAATAACAATTTTGCAGGGCCTAGAGAATTTGGCACCATCACTGTCACTGCTGCACTGGAACAGCGTGAAGAAATTTTCATCACAACTTCTGAGTGGGCAAAATGAGAAAATTCCAGACCATCATATTTTTTAGGAATAATCATGCCACAAAATTTATTATCCTTAATATAATCCCAAACAGATTCTGGTAAATCTTGTAATTTATGGGTGATTTCCCAATCATCCAACATGGCACACAAAGTTTCGACAGGGCCATCAATAAAAGCCTGTTCTTCTTCTGTTAGCTGAGCGGCGGGTAAATTTAGCAAAACGTCCCAGTTAGGCCTTCCAGAAAACAACTCTGCATCCCACCATGTACCTCCTGCATCCAATGCTTCTTGTTCGGTTTGAGATATTTCTGGTAATGCAGACTGCATCCACTTATATGCCGCTTTGCTGATTAGCCGTTGACGAATAACAGGCACATTAACAACAATAGCAATAAATAAATAACTGCCCAACAAAACGGGATGAAAATTTTGGATGTTATACGCTATTAAAATAGCAGCCAAAACCAAGGTGCTTTTCAGTAACGCTATTTGCTGATAAACAAGGACTATGAAGCTTATTATGAATAATGCCAACCAAACCATGATCATTTCTCCTAATAGAATTTATCCGTAGCGTAGATAAGCGATAGCCCAATCCACTATTTGTATAACTATGGAGTAAGAGCCGCTCACCCCCTCCGTCATCCCTGCATGTTCACTCCCTCCGTCATTCCTGCATGTTCTAAGCAGGAATCCAGGTGTTTAAAACTAGATTCCCGATAAGAGACTTCGGGAATGACGTGTGGTAACAGAGGTTCCAGTTACTTTAGTCCTGAATCCTGAGTCTTTAGTCTTTAGTCTTTAGTCTTTAGTCTTTAGTCTTTAGTCTTTAGTCTTTAGTCTTTAGTCTTTAGTCTTTAGTCTTTAGGACAGGGGACAGGCAACTATTTAGGGTATACACCCTAAAAAGTAGCCAGTCCCCATTAACTTAGTCTTTAGTCTTTCGTCTTTCGTCTTGAGTCTTGAGTCTTTCGTCTTTCGTCTTTCGTCTTTATAAAAGCGCTTATATTAATTTCTTAATGGTTTTCCCGTTTTTAACATATAGGTCAATCGATCCAGTGTACCCTGTTGTTTTACAATTTCGGTAAAAACTTGGCATTCCAGATCCAGCATATCATTTTCTGTCAACGGCTCTAACATATCACAATCACCCCCCGTTAAAACCAACGCTAATTGAGTTGCAACATGTACATCATATTCGCTCACTTTACCAACCATTTTGAGCCCTTTAACACTCATATCCAGTAAAACTTTTGCTGTTTTTCCTGGTAATTTATATTCAACGGGTTCTGGCACCTTGTAATTTTTACTCATAGCTAATGCCTTGGTTTTTGCATCCGCTAATAGACGATTTTTATTCATGCTAATACCATCTGTTTTAGCAAGAAAAAGGTTTGCCTTAGCCTCAGCGGCTGATTTTGAAACCCGTGCAGTCGCTATCGTTTCAAAGGCTTTAATGAGCGGAGGAATTGGCCCGCCAAATGTTTTTATTTGCAGGCAACGACGAATATATTCTTTACAACCACCCCAGCCTGGTATCAAGCCTACACCGACTTCAACAAGACCAGTATATAATTCTGCATGAGCCTGAATAGCATCGCAATGTAATAAAATCTCACAACCACCGCCCATGGCTAAACCAGTCGGGGCAGCTACAACAGGAAAAGGTGCATATTTAACTGCCATAAAGGTTTGTTGCCCTTGTTTGATTAGGTTTTCCACACCCTCCCAGTTCTGGTCATTGATAGCATCGGTTAGTAACATTAGATTAGCGCCAGCAGAAAAGTTATCAGCCTCATTATGTATAACTAATGCTTTAAAATCGCTTTCAACAACTTTTAGACTATCCCTTAACAAACTTAAAATATCCCTATTAAAAGTGTTCATTTTGCTGTGAAATTCAAAACAGGCGACAGCATCGCCAACATCCCACAAACTAGCGGATGTATTTTTTAACAAGGCGGGTTTTTGTAATTTACAATCAGACAATAATAAAACACCTTCATCTCTTTTAATAGATTGATAGCCACCTGCTATGGTTCTATATTCAAGCGTACCAGCACTGTGTTTATAAAAAGACCCTTTGGTTAAAATTTCAGGCACCTCCAACCCTTGTTGCCTAACTCTATCAACAAACCAGTCAACACCCATTTTATCCAGTAACTGAAAGGGCCCTTTATCCCAGTTATAACCCAGACACATAGCATCATCCACTGCGGTAATATCATCAGCAATTTCAGGCATAAGGCTGGCAGCATAAAGTAAGGTTTTGGAGATAACCGTCCAAGCATATTGACTGTATTTGTCATCCAGTGAAAGGAATGCAGTCAAGCCTTGTTTATTCGCAACTTTTAAACAATCCAGTACAGGTTTTTCACTCTTACTGTATTTTCCCCAGGTCAAGTCAATGGATTCTTTGACACGTTTTCCCTCAGCTATATTTAAGCGATAAAAGCCCCCTTTGCCTTTACGGCCAATATAACCATCAACAATCATCTGCTTAAACAATTCGGGGATTTGATTTATCTGATAAAAAGCATCGCCTTCTGGTAATTGTTTCATGCTTTGCATAATATGAGGAATCAAATCTAGCCCAACCAAGTCAAGCAAACCAAATACACCTGTTTTAGGAATACCCAAGGGAGCGCCCATTACCGCATCAGCTTGCTCTACCGTTATGCCTTGTTTTAAAGCCTCTAACAAGCCACACTGAATCCAGTAAATACCTATCCTATTGGCAATAAAGCCGGTGCTGTCTTTACACTCAACACAGCCTTTACCCAATTGAATAGTGGCAAACGATCTAACACTAGCAATCAGTCCTTTATTGGTTTCAGCACTGCTGACCAGTTCTAATAATCGCATATAGCGAGGGGGATTAAAAAAGTGAGTAACCATAAATCGACTTTGAAATTCAGCCGAAAAGCCTTTGATTAACCGCCTTAATGGAATGGTTGAAGTGTTTGAAGAAATAACGGCTTGCGGCTTGCACACTTTTTCTAATTGATGGTACAGATTTTGTTTAATATCCAGATTTTCAACCACCGCTTCAATCACCCAATCAACATCGCCCAATAAAGATAAGTGATCTTCGATATTACCTGTGCTGATTAATCGGGCATTTTTTTTATCCATTAACGCCGCAGGGTTGGCTTTGAGTAATTTTTGAACAGCAGTATCTGCAATTACATTACGATTTTTATCCTCCCCAGGCGGAACAATATCTAATAAATAAACGGGAATGCCGGCATTACTAACATGGGCAGCAATACTCGCCCCCATCACTCCGGCACCGATAACTGCCACTTTTTCAATATTCATCAGATAGCCTCCAATAGCGTTGCAATACCCTGCCCACCTCCAATACATTGTGTCGCTAAGGCATATTGCTTATTCTGTCTTGGTAATAGACTGGCAGCTTTGCCCACAATTCTTGCTCCTGTTGCACCTAATGGATGGCCCAGTGCAATCGCCCCCCCATCTATATTTAATCTATCGGCAACAATGGGAAGATCCTTTAGAACAGCCAGAGATTGGGCAGCAAAAGCTTCATTTAACTCTACAATGTCAATCTCATCCAGTGCCAACCCTGCTCTTTGCAATGCTTTTTGAGTCGCAGCTACAGGGCCAATCCCCATAATTTCTGGTGCGCACGCCGATACTGCAATTGATTTAATTCTGGCTATTTTATTAAGCCCCTGTTTATCAGCATACTCCTCACTACAAATCAATACAGCCGAAGCACCATCAGTTAAAGGAGATGAGGTGCCTGCCGTCACACTGCCTGCTGCATTAAAAGCGGGTTTTAATTCAGCCAATTCTTGCAGGCTAGATTTAGGACGTAAACAACCATCTTTTATAACTCTGCCATGTTTTGTAGTATCTATAGCGATAATTTCATCTTCAAAAAAACCTTGTTGCTGTGCTTTATCAGCTTTTGCCTGACTTTGTAAGGCAAACTCATCTTGCATGACACGACTTAATAAATATTTTTTCGCCAAGTTCTCAGCCGTATCTCCCATACTAATATAGGCTTGTGGATAAGATTGGTAGAGTTCAGGATTGGGCATAAAATTATAGCCCCCCATAGGTACTCTTGACATAGACTCAATACCAGCACAAATAAAAGCATCCCCTGCATTCATTTGTATAGCACCTGCTGCTATATGGATAGCCTGCATGGATGAGCCACAAAATCGGTTAACAGTCGTGCCTGCTACAGAAACAGGCAACCCCGCTATTTGCACCACCAAGCGAGCAAGATTCATTCCCTGCTCCCCTTCTGGAAAAGCACAACCTAAAATCAGGTCTTCAATATCTTCTGGATTGATAGAGGCTTTAGCTAGTAAACCTTTAACCACTTGCGCAACCAGATCATCAGGTCTCACGTTAGCAAGCTGACCTTTAAAAGCAGGGGTAAAAGGTGAACGACAATATTCGCTAATAACAACATGTTTCATAATCTTGCTCCTTACCTATATCTGTTGATTTATATGTCTGCCAATCATAAGTATAGTCAAATATCAGTAGTGCAAGTTCAAAGCCTATAGATAATATTGCCTGCTTCACCCAATAACTCCAAAACCTCTTTACTAATTTTAAAAGCCATGTCTTTTTCCTGTAATTTGCCTTTTAGCCATTTTTTTACTGGCTGAATTTGTATAATATGTTTTCAGGAAATCAAACATTCTTCATGCCGACAATAAATATCAAGCAATTAATAGTATTCATGTAAAACCAATGAATTGTACATGCAAATGTTTGTATTTAATAAACAATAGTGTAAAATCAGGCGGGTATATCTATAGAAACAGGTGTTTCTACAGGCACAATCACAATAAATAGGGTGCAGTAAAACACGTACGCCTGCTCCAAGAACTAGGAGTAGAATTGTTCAAGATCTAAATAAGTTGTCTAAATCAGAATATGCGTTTCTGCTATCTTTGTTTAATTATTAGAAGGGTTGTCATAATGACTACTGTAATAACAAGTGAAACTCTAAAGTCAGGCATCAATAAATCAATATTTAATGCCGAAAAACAGGTTCAAATACGGAACCGCTTAAAAGAAGCCGTAGGATATGATGTAACAGACCAATCTATTGAAAAAAAATTTAATTCGGAAATACATAATGAAAAAAGCGTTCCTTTTGAAGGGAGTGTATATACAAGCTCTGGAAATTCACTTAACACAAAGGAAATTAACAAAAGATACAAACAGTCTGTGCCTACATTGTGGTGGCTTGTTACCCAATCCTTAGTGACCAATATTCGACGCCTATTACATTGATTGCTGACAGCTATTTATGGAAAATAATGGCTTTTTTTGGAACATCCGTTCTAGTTTATTTAATATCTCGTGAAATAGTCCCCTTTTTGTTTTCATAGTTTCTCTATCAATAGCCTAACAAGTGCTTACACTCGGAAAAAATAAAGCTACATCGCCATGCTCCTTCGCTTTATTTTTCAGGTGAAGCAAAGCGTTATACCCTAAGTTAGAGCAAGCTCATATTCAATGTCAGCACGCACCATTAATAACCATTTAAGGGAATTGCAACTGTAATCCCCCCGAAAAACAAACCAAGTTAAAAGTAGAAAATTCTAATACACGATTAGCAGGAGTTTTCTATGAAAAAGACACAACACAAGCAGTCAGATCATTAGCATTTTAAAGCAGAACGAATCCGCTACACCAGAGCTATGCTGAGGTCTAAAAATATCTTAGACACAATAACCAGTACCGCCTCACCAGGAGAAAACAATGTATAAAACCACCAAAGAAACTATTAATAATGTTGTTTGGAAAGCGTGTGATTCCTTTCGTGGCACGCTGGATAGCACACAATATAAAGATTATGTATTAACGATGTTGTTTGTAAAGTATTTGTCTGATTTTTATCGTGAAAAATCAGAGCAGTTACAGGATAAATATAAGGGCAACCAAAACCGTATTGCTAAGGCAATTAAATTAGAGAAGTTTATTCTTGATGAAGAATCCACTTTTGAATACTTAGTTAGTAAAAAAGAAGCCAGTAATTTAGGCGAGGAAATCAATAAAGTATTGCTAAAGATTGAGGAAATCAACCCCGAAAAATTAGAGAGGATTTTTAGAACCATTGATTTTAATAATGAGACTAATTTAGGTAAAACCAAAGAGCGTAATGCGATATTACGGCATTTACTAGAAGATTTTAACGATACAAAGCTAGATTTACGCCCCTCAATGCTAGCAGGTAATGATGTAATTGGTGATGCATACGAGTATTTGATTGCACATTTTGCCTCTGATGCTGGCAAAAAAGGCGGTGAATTTTTCACCCCAAGCCAAGTATCCACCTTATTGGCTAAATTAGCAGGTGCTAAAAAGGGCGCTAGAATTTATGACCCAGCTTGTGGCTCAAGTTCCTTGTTAATCAAAGCTGCCAAAGAAATCAACAGCGATAATTTTGCCCTGTTTGGACAAGAAAAAAACGGACAAACCCAAACCCTAAGCCGTATGAATATGTTTTTACACGAAATTGGTGGGGCAGATATTCGCTGGGGCGACACCCTGAGAAATCCATTGCATATAGTTGATGGGCATTTGATGAAGTTTGATATTGTGGTTGCTAACCCACCTTTTTCATTAGATAAATGGGGGCGCGATGATTTAGAGAATGATATTTACCAGCGTTTTAGTTATGGTCTGCCACCCAAATCAAAAGGCGATTATGCCTTTGTATTGCATATGTTAGCCAGTTTAAATGTGCAAGGCACAATGGCAGTGGTATTACCGCATGGGGTGTTATTTAGAGGGGCAAGTGAGGGCAAAATTAGACAGCAGATTTTAGATAATAACTTGCTAGATACGGTGATTGGCTTGCCTAGTAATTTATTTTTTGGCACTTCAATCCCTGTTGCTATCTTAATTTTTAAGAAAAATAGAAAAAATAAGCAAGTTTTATTTATTGATGCCAGTGCCGAATCTAGGAAACGAAGATAGTTACAAAGTTTATGACTGGATTGAAGAAGATGGGCGTAATAATTTAGGCGACTGGGTAGAAGAAGCCGCCAAACAAGCGGAATGATAAAATGAACCCAACCCCCAAAACAAACGAAAAACACCTACAAAACAACACTATCCCTAGTTTTAAAAAAGTGGGTAAAATATTGAATAAATTACCTATGTTTTAATAATCAATGTAAAAATGCCAAAAAATTACCCACTAACTGAATTGCAGGATTAAAGATTTTCCCAGATTAAACCCTAGATAACAAAAAGCCTCCGCGAATCCGCAAAGGCTTAGTGTCGACCGCGAATCCGCAATCCTTGAGACAGATTGTACATATTAATTACAAATAAGCAAACAATGAACCCAGTCCCAAAAACAAACGAAAAACACCTACAAAACAACACCATCGCCTTATTAAAAGCAATGGGTTGGCAGTTTATTGCCACAACGGCAATGTCAGAGTATCGAGACAATACCAATCAAGTAGTGTTAAAAACTATTTTATTAGAGCAATTACAGGCTTTAAATAGCTTTGAATACAAGGGTAATCAGTATGCTTTTTCGCCAAAAAATATTACTAAAGCGATTGATAGTATTGATGTGTCTTTGAATAATGGGCTTGTTAATGCTAATCAGCAAATAACAGACCAGCTATTATTTGGCAATGCTTATGAAGAGGTGCTGAGTGATGGGGTGCGTAAAAGTTTTAATATCAATTATATTGATTTTGAGCATTTTGAGAATAATAGTTTTCATTTTACCGAGGAGTTTGTGCTTAGAGGGGGAAATAAGGGGACGCTACCCTTTTTTAGGTCTACCTACCCCT
>QPIL01000091.1 GCA_003666325.1 Methylococcales symbiont of Iophon sp. n. MRB-2018 | reverse complement strand
AAGACTAAAGACTAAAGACTAAAGACTAAAGACTAAAGACTAAAGACTAAAGACTAAAGACTAAAGACTAAAGACTAAAGACTAAAGACTAAAGACTAAAGACTAAAGACTAAGAAAAAACGGGGACAGCCTGAGGTTCCCCCATTATTTTTCTGTCCCCATTATTTTTGTGTAAAAGTCTCGTATTCAGAAAGCAAGTGCATCGTTTAAAATGATATTTTTATTAAAGGGAAGGGGGCTACCCTTGTTATGAGACCTCAGCATAACTCGTGAATGGATAAAAAAGGCTAGAATTTTTCCATCTTTCAGCCAAAATAACGTGCAATAGCTCACTATTACATTTGTATTTTGACTAAACTCATTTTCAAAAAATAAAGGATACAATCTAGCACCATTTATTCTTGAAAATGGTATAAAACCAGAAAAATTCTATCACCTTTTTATCCGTTCCAGAGTTATGCTGCAGTCACATAGTAATTGTGAATATTTTAATTTAATGATGGAACAGCCAGAAATATCAATGTACTATAACCGGTTCAAAAGCTTTAACTCGTTTATTAATAGCATTATGACTCAAAATAACAGACCTCTTTCGCCCCATATTCAAGTTTATAAATTACCGCTAACTGGTATTATTTCTATCACTCACCGTATTACAGGTGTGGTTTTGGCGTTAGGTCTCATGGTTTACGTGTATAGTTTTTATAGTATCCTGCAAGGCAATGAAGATTATTTAGCATTACAATCCGTGTTAAATAATACGCTGCTTAGTATTGTTGTCTGGTTTTTTATATACGCTTTATTTTTTCATCTGTGTCATGGTATTAGGCATTTGATCTGGGATGCAGGAAGTGGTTTTGAGAAAGAGATGATGGATAGGAATGCAGTGATTGAATTAACGGCTTCTTTTGTATTAACCCTTATTTTTTATTGAGTTTATGGATTTACAAACACCTTTAGCAAAAGTTCGTGGTTTAGGCTCAGCCAAAGCAGGAACGCATCATTTCTGGATGCAAAGAATCACAGCAATTTCTTTGATCCCTTTATCATTTTGGATGGTTTCTTTTACCCGCCAGTTATTAACGGCTTCGCATAGTGAAATGGTGGTCTGGCTGGCTGCACCAGTTGATACCTCTATTGCCATTGCCTGGATAATTGCTGCTTTTTATCATGCCGCATTAGGTTTACAAGTGGTTATTGAAGATTATGTCCATTCTGAATGGTTGAAAATAACCTCGATATGGCTAATGAAGCTCACTTTTTTCTTTTTCGCATTAGCTACCATTGTGGCTATTTTTAGAATTTCATTGCAGGGATAGGGTGAGACAAAACATGTCATCAGGCTATAAAATAATTGAACACAGTTACGATACTATTGTTGTAGGTGCTGGTGGGGCAGGTTTGCGCGCCACCTTTGGTATGGCAGAAAAGGGCTTGAAAACAGCTTGTATTACCAAGGTTTTTCCTACTCGAAGTCATACTGTTGCAGCACAAGGGGGAATTAGTGCTGCTTTGGGTAATATGGGTGAGGATGATTGGCGCTGGCATATGTATGACACTATTAAAGGCTCGGATTGGTTGGGTGATCAAGATGCTATCGAATATATGTGTCGTGAAGCTATTCCTGCCATTATAGAGCTGGAACACTATGGTGTACCTTTTTCCAGAACGGAAGACGGCAAAATTTATCAGCGTGCATTTGGAGGTATGACTACAAAATACGGGGAAGGGACTGCCCAAAGAACGTGTGCAGCGGCTGATGTTACTGGACATGCCATATTACATACACTGTATCAACAAGCCTTAAAACATAATGCCGAGTTTTTTATTGAATATATTGCTTTAGATATTATTATGGAAAACGGTGAGTGCAAAGGTGTACTTGCTTGGTGTTTAGAAGATGGTTCTCTCCATCTTTTTAGATCGCATATCACCGTTTTGGCAACAGGGGGTTATGGTCGTTGTTTCTTTTCTTGTACCTCTGCACATACTGTGACTGGTGATGGCAATGCAATGGTGCTGAGAGCTGGACTACCTTTACAAGATATGGAATTTATTCAATTTCATCCCACTGGTATTTATGGAGCAGGTTGCTTGATTTCCGAAGGTGGTAGAGGAGAAGGGGGGTATTTAACTAACTCAGAAGGCGAGCGTTTTATGGAGCGTTATGCCCCTAATGCCAAAGATTTAGCATCGAGAGATGTAGTAAGTCGTGCAATAACATTGGAGATTAGAGAAGGGCGAGGTGTTGGCCCTGAAAGTGATCATGCCTATCTGCATATTGAGCATCTTGATCCTGAAATTATTAAAGAACGATTACCTGGAATAGCTGAAACAGCTAAGATTTTTGCAGATGTTGATGTGACTAAACAACCCATCCCTGTATTACCGACCGTGCATTATAATATGGGTGGTATTCCCACTAATTATAAAGCTGAAGTGGTTACTTTGAAAGATGGCAATCCAGAATCTGTAGTCCCTGGTTTAATGGCTATCGGTGAAGCGGCTTGTGTCTCTGTTCATGGTGCTAACCGTTTAGGTTCTAATTCACTATTGGACTTAGTGGTATTCGGTCGTGCAGCGGCACACCGTTGTGCAGAAATTATTAAGCCAGGTATGCCGCATTCACCACTAAAAGAAAATGTATGCGATGTAGCTTTGGCAAGGTTTGATAAAATCAGACATGCTAAAGGTTCAGAAAAAACAGCAGATATTCGTTTGCAGATGCAGAAAACCATGCAAAGCCATGCTTCGGTGTTTAGAACGGGAGAAGTGCTTGATGAGGGGGTTAGCAAAATGGCAAAAGTTAGGGCTTCTTTTGACCAAGTATCAGTGGGTGATGCTTCATTGATCTGGAATACTGACTTGGTTGAAACATTAGAGCTTGATAATTTGCTGGATCAGGCTTACGTCACTATTTCTGCTGCCGCTAATAGAACGGAAAGTCGAGGTGGTCATGCTCGAGAAGATTATCCAGATCGAGATGATAAAAATTGGTTAAAACATACACTCATCTGGCTGGATGGAAATAAAGTCAATTTTGACTATAGACCCGTACACATGTATACCTTAACCGATGAAGTTGAAGTTGTGCCAGCTAAAAAGAGGGTTTACTAATGGTTGAATTTTCTCTGCCTAAAAATTCGGTTTTAAAAAAAGGAAAAGAATTTCCTGCCGCTAAAGGAGTTGTTAATATTAGACGGTTTGAGGTGTATCGCTGGGATCCTGATTTAGGTGAGAACCCTCGGATTGATGGTTATGATATTGATATGGATAACTGTGGACCTATGGTTCTGGATGCCATTATAAAAATCAAGAATGAAATTGATACTAGCTTAACTTTTAGACGCTCCTGTAGAGAAGGCGTTTGCGGCTCATGTTCAATGAATGTGAATGGTAAAAATACCCTAGCTTGTATTAAAGCCATTGAAGACTATGACGGAACCATTAAGATTTTTCCTTTACCACACATGGACGTAATCAAAGACTTAGTTGCCGATATGACTAATTTTTATGCCCAGTATTATTCTATTAAGCCTTGGATAGACACTCAAACACCGGCTCCAGATAGAGAAAGACTGCAAAGCAAGGAAGAGCGAAAGAAACTGGACGGATTGTATGAATGTGTACTCTGTGCTTGTTGTTCCGCCGGTTGCCCTAGTTATTGGTGGAATAGTGATAAATATTTAGGCCCTGCCGTGTTGCTTCAGGCTTCTCGCTGGTTAGAAGATAGTCGTGATGAAAATACAGGGGAGCGATTGGATGAGCTGGAAGACCCTTATAAATTATACCGTTGTCATACTATTATGAATTGTACAGATACCTGCCCAAAAGGACTTAATCCTGCGAAAGCTATAGCAGATATTAAAAAAATGATGGTGGTTCGTCAGCAGGGATAGTACATGGAGTCTATTTCAAAGTTAAAATGGAGATGTAGAAGAGGCACTAAGGAATTAGATTATTTGCTGGAAAATTATCTAATTAAACAATTTAAGCAAAGTAACAAAGAACAACAACTTTTATTTATAACATTGCTGGACTTACAAGACACGCAACTGATTTATTATTTACTAGGAAATCATTTGCCAGAATCAAAAGGGCTTTGTCGGCTTGTCAAAAAAATACGAAACACCTCAGCTATTTATAATTAAACAATCAAAATTATTGCTTTATTGGCTATTATTTACCCATGTTTTAGCAATTATTGCTGTTTTTTTAAGTGCAGTATCTTTGCTAATTCAATGGTTGATTTGTCCATTGCTTATCATCAGCTTTATTTTTTATTCAAGACTCAGAGATAACGGCAGGATAATTAGATACGCTGCCTTGACGGGTTGGGAAATGGCTTATCCAAAACAGGGTTTTTCATCTATTAAGATATTGCCTACTACGGTTATCAGCACATTTTTAATCGTTTTACATTTTGAAACAGATATTCATCAGAAAAAAACTATTCTTATAGGTAAAGATTCGTTAGCAGAAAATAAGTATAGACAATTGCTGGTTAGCTTGAAAATAAATGGATTAAATAAGGATGATTTATAACGCCCTTCCCATAATGTGCCTGTGCGCTTGTAGGTTTTATTAAAATAAACAACATAAAGTCTGCCAACATCTTGCATGGTTTTGCTAATGGCGTGCAAAGTAGGTGAATATGATTAGTCATCAGCACCTGCATGAACTTGTAAGTTATTCTTATTCTCTATTTGACCAATAGTCTGGTATTCGATGCAAATGAGAAATAGCCACAATTAAGATTTCTTTTTTATATTCCATGTACTGATAAATTATGCCGTAGGGGAATTTTTGAACTAAACATCTGCGAGAATATTTGCCTATCTCTTCGTATAAAAAGGGAAACCTAATAATTCTGGTTTCAGAAAATTCAACTTCGGCTAAAAACCGAAACCCTAAACCACACTTTGCACTGATTCATAGTATTCAAAAGCATCATCAAGCTCTGCTTCTGCTATTTTAAGAAAAGTGACCTTCACGTATTACGGTATTTAGCAAAAACTTTTTCGGCTGGTACAGCTTCAATTTCACCTTTTTTGTATGCCTCAACACGAGAATTAGCTTCTTTTGCCCAAATATCATCAATTTTTGAGTCTGGGCTATCAAGACTAAAAAGTAGCTTCTCCGCTACAATTGCACGCTCTGTTGCACTTAACTCAAGGGCTTGGTCTAAAATCATATTTGCTGAATTTGCCATAATATTACCTCCGCCAAGATTTTAGCATATTTCAAATTTTCATAAAGGAGTCTGAAGTTCCCCCTTTATTCCTGAGGTTCATTCTTACCCCTTTATCACCTTATCTTTCGCGATCACAATCTAACCTTATTCGTTATGTTTTTTTTAAACTAAAGCTTCTAATCCTTTTCTTTCAATTATATCTAATAATTTTTTTGAAGCGCCAGTGGGTTTTTTGTTACCTTGCTCCCACTTTTGAACCGTTGAAGGACTGATATTAAAGACACTTGCAAGAGCTGCTTGACTTAACTTCAATTTTTTTCTGATTAAAATAATTTTTTCAGGGCTATATTCTTGAACATCAGGAATACATAGACTCTCAATATTCTTCATGGTTATATCATTTACCAAACCACTTCTTTTTAGGTCAGCCACCGTGCTAATTATTGATTCTGCAATTGACTCTCTCATTATTCCACCTCAATCAAATTGCCATTTTCTACGGCAATAACTATTTTTTTTTCTGAAAATCCTAACAAAATTTTGGAAAACTCTTTTAACGCTGTAAGTTCTTTTTTTGATAAATTTGTTTTTTCATTTTTGGCAAACCCATGAATAAAAATTGCTCTATCATCTTTTTTGTAGCAAATTATGGTTCTTCCACTACCACTTTTACCTTGCCCCTTAAATGCAATTCTTTTTTTGTAAAGGTGTCCACTGAGGTTTGCTTCATATTGCCCTGACTGAACTTCCGCAACAGCTTCAGAAAGTGCATTTTCTGCAATATTCTGAGTTGATACCCATTTTGAAAATTGCTTTGTCATTAATTTCTGCATTGTTTAAGTGTATCACTTAGTGATATAAAATCCAATTGCAGAATGTTAGTAAATCATGATGTTCTGTAAAACATAACGAGGCAGTAGAAAAACCTTTTTTTTAAAAAAAGTGTTGTTTAATATCAGGCAGTTAAAAATATGTTTTTTTGAGAATAACGTCTAGTGTTAGGTTTTTCTACAGCTTGAACGACTGCATCAGTTGACGCAGGCAGATGTTCGATGAACTCTGACAAATGCTCTGAGCCTTGATTATGATTTCACCGTCTCGTATTTCTTTTTTCCAACGGTAAAGCATTACTGGATGAATACCCAGAACATTGGCAACATCTTTTGCTTTAACTCCCGACAAGGAGCCTAATTCAACGGCTGTTGCCTTAAATTGATCATTATAATGATCATATTTCGTTTTTCTAGCCATCTAAACACCTCTAATAAATTAGTCATTAGATGTGTTAAAAACTGGGGGGGGCTTCCTGGCTGTTTGTTTTCCACGTTAATTTGATTGTTATACGCTCTAACTCAATCTACTTTTAGCTTCCAACAATGAGGCTCTAAATAATGAGTTATCAGGTTCGGTATCAGTTTTTTTTAAGTAATATTCTATAATTGGTATAGATATGTGACTGTATTCTGGAAATTCAGATAACTGATATACACCCCATCGCTTGTTGTGTATTCACGAGATTCTTTCCATCCTCAGTACGCCCAGCCACCCACTCAAATACTTTATGAAACTGATCGAACCGTTTATTTTTCTCAACTAGCTTTTGAGTGTGAAAATATTTAAGAGTAACAAGCAGAAATGCAATAATACTTCCAATTACTGTCAAATAAGGTAAACAATCTTTCATGTTTTTCTCTTGTATAACGCCAAAATAAGCGGCGGATAAAAGTGGCAGAAATTTTGCAGTCTTTTCGCAAAATTTATAACGCTTTTAGCCGTCAGTTTGTTTTTTTTTGTTGCAGACATAAAAAATCCGAATTAACGGGTTTTTTACAAAATTTTTGTATAAAAATCAGGCTACTTTTTCTTTCTATTTGCAAGATTTAGCCTAAATAATTTGCTAGTTAATTTTACGCTAGTTAATATTTCTTCCATTTCAGACAAAAGAGCATTGACTTTTTTATTATCGAATTTCATGGTTATCTCCAGTTTATAGGTATGGTTTTTCATCAAGTGCTGCTACAGCAGCACCAAGGCTGTCACTACAGCCACTATCAATAGATTCTGCCAAATCCTTTGCTAAGACTATATATTCAGTAACCAATTCAATATCTGTAGGTGTAATATCTAAAGAGGTTCCTAATTTTTTAATAATTTCCATATACCACTCTAAGTCAACAAGTAGTGAGGTAAAACTTGGGTCAAGTCCTGCTAGATGATGCATTGGTTCAATCTTAGCAGCTTTTAGCATAAAGCTAATTTCACCCATAATATTTGAATGCAATCTATTGTAATTTGACTTGGCTTTTCTTCAATATTGATTGTATTATTCATTGAGTTACAAGTAAAATTTTTATAGGGGTGAAGCTAAAAACTGTACAATAATTAATTGTTATGTCAAACATATTATATGTTTTTGTAGGTGGTTATCATAAAAAATAACGCCAGATTCACAGGATGCCATAAGGGGTGAGGTTTTTGTGGCTTTTTCTTTTCGCAAAATCCGTGACACTTATGGCAGTCCGCGTGCAAGCTATTGTTATGCACTTTCTATCAGGTTCATATTATTTAAAATATCCTCAGCTAATGAGTAAATAGATAAGTAATCATACTTATGTACATGAGGCGCCTTCTTCGGCTGCCAATATCTTCCGTGTGCCAACCAATTTCGATAATCAAGTGCTGAACAAAAATTATCCAATCTTGTTTTATGCTCTGGAAATTCAGAGCGCCAGATAGAAATAATATCGTCTTTAAGAGATGCTCTATTTTCTTTGCTACCGTAAACTACTCTAATTTTCTTAGAAAACTGATCTTTTAGCTTATCCTGCCCACGGATAATATAATCAATCTTAATCCTTGCCTCGATTGCAACAAGAATCTCAAGTGAACACATTCGGTCTAAAGTTTCCTTTCTTTCCTTTAACTCATCAAACAGCTCCTTTTTTGAGTAACCGAAAAACTTTACAGATATTTCACCTGAATTAAAATCTACATCGTAAAATGAATTTAAAGAGTCCTCGCTATCAACATAGTATTCTTCAATATCCTCGATAGTTGAGTGAAATTTTGTAAATGATGTCTTTTTCCTTCTAGCCATTTACCACTTCCATTAATGCATCAAAAAAGTTTTTTTCATTGAACTCAACAAATGAAATATTGCGTGATTCTTTAAGTACAATTTTCCACACCCACTCAGGTTTTTGATAAGACTGTTCTTTTTTCTCTTTTTCACCATCAGTAGAAATAGTAATGCTTCTTTTTATTCCTTTGCTATTTTTATCTGCAAGAACAAATTGAACTCTGCCCTTAACTCCCTCCATATCAATTCGTCCCTTACTACCAATTAACAAGGTTCCAATAGGCTCTAAGGTCAATTGTTGACCAGCAAAATCAACAGTCATAGTCCTTACATTATATGTTCCAATATATTTTTCTGTTAAAATTAAGTCGTTGTAACTATAAGAAACTGTACCTTTTTTTTCAAATGGGGCTAGCCAGTTTTCTAATGATAGGTAAAACTGATTAATAAATTCTAGCCATTCATTTTTTTGAGATTGCCAATTAATTTTTTTTTCTTCAGATTGTTCATCATGTTTCATTAACAAATCTTCAAAATCTTTTTTACTCATAAATTCTCACATTAATTGGTGCTTATCTCTATATTGCATAACGCCTTGCTAAGCTGCCAGAACAAGCGTAGCGAGTGACGGTCAGCTTGAGCAAATGGTTACGCATTTTACTCTATAGCTTGTAGTTTTTTTGTTCAAAAATGAAATTTGATTCTATTTTTTTCATCTCGTCAACGAAATGTACAAACAAAGCCCAGTATGGACTTTCACGGTTCAGTTCATACCAAAAATAATCGCTCTCCCAGCATCTAATTGCGTAATAAGAAAACATATAATGCGCAACATGTTTCTTCATAATTCCCGAATTAACCATTAATCCTATATTTTCGTAGAAATGTAGGAATTCCATTTTATTTTCCATATCGATACTCTTTAGATCCGAAGATTCTGTATCAAGTAAGCTGAACAGTTTTATGAAGTTTTTATTCCCCATGAACTGTTTATCCAATTTAAAAAATTCTTCTGTGCGGTTCAGTTGAGTTGATTTTGTGTATTCATATATAGCCTTAATTAATAACAATATTGCAACTATTGCACTGAGGATTATTGATAAATATTTTGCGTCTTCTATACCCATATTTTTTGTACCTAACTATCAGCATAAGGCATTATTACCTTAATACACTATATTAAAAATAAAACCAGCCATACCCACCTTGTTTTTTGGTAAAAACCTATTGATAAGCCTTAATATTTAAGTATTGCACTAAATATCCGGCAATAATTAATTTTTTAATATGATGAGACCTCAGCATAACTCATGAACGGATAAAAAAGGCTAGAAGTTTTCCATCTTTCAGCCAAAATAACGTGCAATAGCTTGCTATTACACTTGTATTTTGACTAAAACCTGAAAAATTCTATCGTTTTTTTCTCATCGCCAGAGTTATGCTGAGGTCTCATGATGTTAAAAGTAACACAGAACAAAACCTTGTCACAAGAAATGCGCGAGGTGTTGCGTAGGCAAGGGTATTGAAGCCCCCCCAAAAAACTGGACACTTTTTTATAAACAAAAAGGGGTGCTAAGTCACGGCTGAGCTAGCAAGCGACCTTTAACAAGTTTTTAGCCATTATTTAACAAAACATTGCGATTCAGCATGTTTCTCTGCTTCTTTCAGACGTGTTCTTAATTCTTTTGATTGTTTAGGATCTCTAAAAGCAGCGCCATTTTCTCCGGGTGTTTTTTTCAAATAGCTAAATGTTGTGGCAGCTTCAAACTCCTCAAAGGTCAGTATTTCTGCAATTTTATCAATTTTACAGCCACAGGCATATTGATTGATAAATGCTTTGTTTCCAGTTAAACCGCCATGTTTTGCGATACAATTAAATACATACTCGATACGGTCGCGTGTTGGATAGTCATTGACAAAAGTTGTTTTGTCGGTTATTTCTGACGAAGGTGAACAACCAGTTATTAGAGCAGACAAGAACATTGATAATGGTAAAATTTTATTCATAAGATGTGATAATTAAAGAAAATGAGGGTCAGTAAAAGCAAACAATATTATCCTTGGATACATGCTATTCTTCAACTGCAAAATCGACAATTTGTTTGAGAATAGAGTTCATTTTTTCTGAAAATTGATTGAGTTCGGTATTATTGCTATTAATTGGAAGCAATCGTATTTTTATTAATGTTTTATGGTTAAATTGATAAGTGACTATATTACATGGCATGTGACTTACAGCGTGAGGGGAGATCTGTAACAAGTTTTTAGCATGGCTCAAATTGCAAAATTGCAAAGTGTCGTATTCAGCAAAAGGAATAGTGCCTCTGTCTCTAATAATCTTACCGACTCTACTATGTCCGGTGATGCGAAAATTATGTTCAGCAATAGCAATTTTAAGTTCAGCCAAAACGTCATCATAAGGTTTTGTTGTCTCAGCTAGGTAGTAATGGACAATTTCACTATTGGGTGGTAATGAGACGCAGCTTACAATTAAAAACAAGCCTGCGAAAATAAATTCTTTTTTTAACATAGGTAAAGCTTAGCATTATGCAAAACAAAGTAACAGGTGTGGTTTTAGCGGGTGGTTTGGCTAGACGGATGAATAATCAAGATAAAGGCTTGATAAAGTATAAAAATAAACCGCTGGTAAAATACGCCTATGAAGCTATCTCACAAGTTGCAGACCCTGTTTTTATCAATGCAAATCGAAACCAACAGGCATACAGGCAATTTTCGAGTAAAGTAATAAGCGACCAGACTGATACATTCGATGGGCCTTTAGCGGGTGTTTTATCGGCAATGATGCATGCTAAAACAGAACTCTTAATTGTTATGCCTTGTGATTCCCCATTGATTAAGCCTCGGCATCTGCAAAAACTTATCACTGCTTTAATTGAAGATAAAATGGATATAGCGGTTGCATTTGATGGGGAAAGACTTCACCCCGTTTTGTTGGCAGTTAAAACATCACTACAAAATAGTTTAGAAAACTATTTACAGCAGGGTCAGCGTAAGATAGATAAATGGCTGGAGCAACATGCTTTAATTAAAGTGGATTTTAGTGACGAAGCTAATATATTTTTAAATATTAACACATTAACTGAGCTACAGGCTTTGGAGAAACAGACTGTTGAGTAATACTAATCAACCACAAATGAGCAATGCAGGTCTGGGCTTTTCAAGGCCAGCTATCGCTTTTGATGAATCAGGGAACAGAAGAGAGATTGAACTGGTAGGCGAAAGAGCTTTGACCTTGTATGTTGATAAAAAGGAAATTGTTACCTTAATGACGATGGGTACTCATCCTGAATTATTGACCCTAGGCTATTTAAAAAACCAGGGTTTTTTTGAACATATCAATGAGATTGCAAGGATACAAGTAGACTGGGAAACAGAGGCTGTTGCCGTAGTGACGAAGCATAAAAATTCAGACTTCTCTAAACAAATGGAACAAAGAACGGTCACAACAGGCTGTGGGCAAGGCACGGTTTTTGGTCGTTTAATGGATAAATTAAAAGGCATTAAGGTAACTCCGTTTTTATTAAAACAAACAGATATTTATGCGGTACTGGATGCCCTAAAATCACATAATGAGGTATACAAAAAAGCAGGTGCTGTTCATGGTTGTGCTTTATGTACGACCAGTAGTATTAATTTTTTTATCGAAGACGTAGGGAGACACAATGCAGTAGATGCCATTGCTGGTTATATGTGGCTCAATAATATAAAAGGCGATGATAAAATATTTTATACCACAGGAAGACTGACATCAGAAATGTTGATTAAAATATCGCAGATGGGAATACCCGTTATATTGTCGCGTTCTGGTGCCACCCAAATGGGATTGGAAATGGCACAACAATCTGGAGTTACCATGATTTCACGAGCTAAAGGTCAACATTTTATGGTATTAAATGGAATTGAAAATATTCGGTTTACTATGAATAAATAAAAGGACTGAGGTCTCGTACTATTAAAGTGTTGAAAGCATTAACCAGTTATAGTCACTAAAGAGGTTAAAAAAACCAATAGTCAAACAATTGCAGGATGAAAAACAGACACGGATAAATAGCAAAAAAAAGAGGCAGAAATAAGGATAGAAGAAGCTAAAGGTATTGCTCAAGCGCAAAAAATAATTAATGAAATATTGACTAAAAATTGTTTACAATATGAGGCAATAAATGCACGGCTAAAAATAGCTGATTCGCCAAGTCACACAACAGTTTATATACCTTCAGATTGTAATACCATTAAACTGGCAATATGAAAGAACCTTGTTAAATAGGATATTGAGGATAAAATGACAGCAACAGATAAAGTTGAATTAAGACAATTTACTTCACGACCTTATTGGTATATTACTCGTGGGATAGCAATGATCATAATCGGTATTACTGTGGCAATGTTATGTTTGGTTGCACCTGATGTTTATATGCTGGGTAAAAGCTTTTCCTGGATTCCAGTTATAGCAGTAGTGGTACTATTTTTAGGTATTTTTCGTTGTATTGATGCTATTTCAACTGAAACCCATCAAGGTTTTTTGGTCAATATGCAAGGAGGGACATTAGATATAGTGACTGGTTTTTTGGTGCTTTTTGGTATCAGTGGTCAGCCCGAAAATCTAAATTTATTGATAGTGGGTTATCTAGTGACTCAAGGCATATATCGAAATATTATATTATCTGTTGCCGATGTCCCCAACCCATTATCTAACAGGATAACAGGTTTTATTTCTATTTTTCTTGGTATATTAATCTGGATGGACTGGTCGGCAACATCGGCTACATGGTTCCTTGCTTTATCTTTAAGTATTGATGTGAGTTTTCGAGGATGGGCATTGATAGTGCTGGCATCAGCTATAAAAAGAGAAGGGAAAAACTTAGGCAAAGCATAATGTTTCGGGAGATTTTAAATAGACTAATGGAGTGGTTTTCTGTTGCCAGCGAATTAGTCTGAATTAGTTTGAGGACTGATACCATTTATTTTTGAAAATGGTCTGAGCAAAAAAAGGTGAATGAGGATATTGATTTTCTCAGAACAAGTGCTTACGTTTATTTAACAACTCTTAATTGTGGGCGGGATGGTTTTTTTTCTGGAGTTGGAGGGGGTGTTTCATTGTGTTCCTCTTGATCAAAAATCATACCTTTACCATTTTCTTTTGCATAAATGGCTAACACCGCTACAGTAGGTGTGCTTATGCCAATGGGTTCACCAGAAAAGCAAGCATTAAATTGAATTTCTTCATTGCCTAGTACCAGTCCCTGAATAGCTTCTGGTCTAATATTTAATACAATCTTTCCGTTTTCTATAAAGTTCTCAGGTAAAACAGATTCATGGTTTTCCGCATCAACTAATAAATGCGGCGTTAGTTGGTTATCAATGATCCAGTCATAAATTGAACGAATAAGATAAGGTTTTAAAGGTGTCATGAAACCATGTTTTTTTCAGCCTCACTCAAACTTTTAGTAAAGGCTTCTCTGGAAAACAAACGGTCGGCATAGGCAACAATGGCAGAACCTAGTGTGTTGATATTAATACCAATACTAGGCAAACGCCATAAAAGAGGAGCCATAGCACAATCAATTAGAGAATATTCATCACTCATAAAGTAAGGCTGTGATTCAAAAACTGGATTGGCTGCAATCAAGCTTTCTTTCAGCATTTTCTTTGCTTTAGCCGATTTCTTTTCGCTTGAACGTAGTATTTCGTCTAAAAGTTGATACCAGTCTTGGTCTATACGCTTGATAATCATCCGTGAATTGGCACGAGAAATAGGATCCATTTGATGTAAAGGGGGGTGTGGAAAGCGTTCATCAAGATATTCCATGATGATTCTAGCGTCGTAGAGCACTAAGTCACGCTCAACTAATGTGGGCGAAACCCCTGTTGGGTTTATTTCCAGGACACTTTCGGGAGGGTCTGCCGGGTCAAAAAATTCAATGGTGGCAGTAACACCTTTTTCATATATAACCAATCGGGCACAATGGCTTAAAGCACATGTGGGAGAGGTAAAAAGGGTCATTATTGATTTGCGAGCAGTGATATTTGTCACGAAGCACAACCTCTTATGGGCTATTAAAATACGGTATTATTGTAACATAACTGTATTTTTTTTGGGGCTGTGTTTGTAAAGCAAAATTCTTATTTTGCTATAAGCACAAACACAGTGATAAAGCGCAATATCGGCTGATATTTTATGGGTATGGATTTGATAATACCCGTTTTCTTGCGAGTATTATCTATATCTAGGCTGGTATTAGCTACGAGATTTCTTAGTGAATATCTTTCCAGTATTCCTTTTTCAGTAAATAAGCAATAAAAGTAAAGATAATAAAAAATAGTAAAACGTATTTACCCATAGTTTTTCTTTTTAGCTGAGATGGCTCACCGACATAAACCAGAAAATTAACCAATTCGGTTACCATGGTATCAAACTCATCAGGTGATAAAGTGCCTGGTTCAGTCAGTTTAATATAGGCTATGACTTCTTGACCTTCTACAGTTTCAAAAACGGGGGTTTGAGTTCCTTGTAATTTCCAAAGCATGTTTGGCATACCTACATCTTTAAAGACGGTATTATTCACACCTAAAGGTTTGCTCTTGTCAGCATAAAAACCTTTTAAATAAGAATAAATCCAGTCAGGCTCTCTTGAGCGTGCGATTAATGATAAATCAGGTGGGGTGGTGCCAAACCATTTGCTGGAGTCACGTTTATCCATAGCGGTATGCATTTGCTCATAGATGCCAGCACCTTCTGGTGCAATTTCAGCAAGTACAGTGTCTTCATCAATTTCCAAGTCAATAGCAATGCGTTTATAGCGTATATGTTTCAATGAATGACAACCTAAACAATAATTAACATAATGTTTTGCGCCTTTTTGCATGGCTTCAAAGTCAGAAAGGTCAATATCAACACTTTGCAGCCTTATGTCACCACTGGCAAACACGCTAATGGGCAATAACAGTAAAAGGGTGTATATAATTTTTTTCATAATCAATCCAGACTCTCTTTTAGTTTTTTTGCCAATTGAATTAATACTTGTTTAATACCAGCAGTATTTGCTTTAACGGGAGTTATCGTTGCACCCCAACTGGTTTTGACGGGTTCTTGCTTAATAGTCATCTTGTCAAATGCTTCAACTAAAGCGGTATAGTCTTCTTCAACACTACTTTCATGTGTGACTTTTTTCGGCACAGGTTTAGTTTTCTCAAACGGTGTATAGATAGGAAGTAATAAGAAGAAGCCAAAATAGATTGCTGTAAAGACACGGGCTAACATGGTGTAGCCTGGTGTAGCGGGTTGAGTACCTAAATAACCTAAAACAATAAAGCTGATAATAAATAAAACAAATGCTTTTTTGAATATTCCGCCCCTATAGCGGATTGACTTAACCTTACACCTGTCTAACCAAGGTAAAAGGAATAACACAACAATCGCACCACCCATAGCAATAACGCCCATGAACTTATCAGGTATAGCGCGTAAAATAGCGTAAAAAGGCGTAAAATACCATAAAGGTGCAATATGTTCAGGTGTTTTTAAAGGATCTGCTGGTATAAAATTGGCATGTTCCAGAAAATAGCCACCCATTTCTGGCATATAAAAAATGATGGTAGCAAAAAAGAATAAAAACACTCCGACTCCAACAAGATCTTTTACTGAGTAATAAGGGTGAAAAGGAATGCCATCAACAGGATGCCCCCAAGGGTCTTTTGATTCTTTGATTTCAATGCCATCGGGGTTATTTGAACCCACTTCATGAAGTGCAATAATATGTAACACGACCAATATTAATAGTGCTAAAGGGATAGCAATTACATGAAATGCAAAAAAACGATTCAGTGTGGCATCAGAAATGACATAACCACCACGAATCCATAAGGATAAGTCTTCGCCAATCACCGGTATGGCACTAAATAAGGAAATAATAACCTGTGCACCCCAGTAAGACATTTGTCCCCAAGGTAATAAATACCCCATAAAGGCTTCAGCCATTAAGCATAAAAACAGTAACATGCCAAAAATCCAGACTAATTCTCTAGGTTTTTTGTATGAACCGTAAATCATGCCTCTAAACATGTGCAGATAAATAACAATAAAAAAAGCAGAAGCACCAGTGGAGTGCATATAGCGAATCAGCCAACCCCAGTTGACATCACGCATAATGTATTCAACAGAATCAAAAGCCAGTGCAGCATCAGGCTTATAGTTCATGGTCAGTAATATGCCGGTAATAATTTGGTTAACAAGAATCAGTAAGGCCAATGAACCAAAGAAATACCAAAAGTTAAAGTTTTTAGGGGCATAGTATTGTGCCATGTGGTCGTTCCACAGTTTTGACATAGGGAAACGTTTTAACACCCAATCTGTGCTGATATTTATGCTGTTTTTCAGACTATTAGTACAAGCATCCATTTTATTCTTCATGCTGCAGTCTCCTTGTTAGACTCTTCACCAATGATAATTTGTGTGTCTGTAATATAACGGTAAGGTGGAACCTCAAGATTAGTAGGTGCAGGGACAGATTTAAAAACACGTCCAGCCAAGTCAAAGCCAGAGCCGTGACAAGGGCAGAAAAAGCCACCTTTCCAGTCATCACCCAAATCATTGGGTGCTGTTTCAGGTCTAAAAGTAGGAGAGCATCCTAGGTGTGTACATAAACCAACAGCGATAAATATTTCGGGTTTTATTGAACGATAATTGTTACTGCTATCTCCAGGTTGTTTTGAATTAGCTGAATTTGGGTCAGCTAATTTAGCGGTATCTTTTTCTAATATTTCTAATACTTCAGGCGTTCTTGATAGAACCCATACTGGCTTGCCTCGCCATGCAACACGAATTAATTGGCCAGGTTCAATTCTACTAATATCAACTTCTATCGGGGCTCCAGCAGCCATTGCTCTGGCACTGGGCTGCATTTGAGAGATAAAAGGAACTGCCAAATATCCTGTACCAACAGCTCCGACAACAGTCAGTGCTGTTGTCAGAAATTGGCGCTTGGATTTATCGACGACTTCATTTGCCATTTATAACGCTCCTGAGTGGGTGAATGCTTATAGACTAAATGTGTTTTTAAGCTATCGTTTTAAAACACTTTCTGCTTGCATTTCTTTATTGTGGTTCTTTATAACTATACCATTACAGTGGGACTTTGTTGAAGTAGATATTTATTTTTTATAAATTAACGATAGGTTTAATACCGTATTCAACAAATAAACACACCAATATAGCCCCCATATTATCACCTTATGAGCACACTAAAAATAGGGATTTATCAATAAATTACCCCCTATTTTTAGCAAACACATAAAGCCCTAACATAAGCACAATATTAGTATATTTATTTATTGAATACGGTTTAATTTGTAAAGCTATGGACTGGAGAGTGAGATTTTATGTTTAAAACATAATGCTTTTAAACCTTTACCCTGTGTTTCTAAAAAAACTTCGGGGGGCTTTATTTCTTCAATAAATGTAAAGCGTGGTGCCAAGTTCTTTATATGTTCTATCAAAAAATCAGCGTTTATTTCAGGAGCATTGAGACATAATAAAAGGGTACTGTTTTCAGCCATAAAATCATCAAGGTGACGTATTATCTTAGGGTAGTCTCGAACAATATCGACACTGCCTTTTTGAAACGTAGGAGGGTCACATATTAGAAGATCGAAGCGGCCTCTTTTTTTTAATCGAGAAAATGATTTAAAAATATTGAGTTTCTCAAAGCGTACTTTGCTAAGTGATTGTTGATTTAACCGATGATTTTCACGTCCTAGACTCAGTGATGCACGGCTAATATCCACATTCAACACAGATTTGGCGTTTCCAGCAATAGCTGCTACTGAAAAGCCACAGGTATAGGCAAATAAGTTAACTACTCTTTTGTTATTACTCTGTTGTTGTATCCATCTTCGACCGTTACGCATATCAAGAAATAAGCCAGTATTACGCGCTTGTCCTAAACGAATATAAAAATGTAAATTATATTCCTGTATTGAAAATTGCTGAAGTGCATCACCTTTAATAACATCTATGGGAGCAGAAAGAATATAACGATGTTGAAGCTGGATACTTTTGCAAGTAGGAAAAAGGGATAATAAATGATCTGCCAGTTTTTCAATTTCAGTAATCGGTTCGGCCGCATATAAAGCAATCAGGATAACAGGGGGAAGCCAGTCTATGGTGAGATGATGCAGCCCTGTGTATGCATGTCCTCTCCCATGGAACAAGCGTTGAGCTTGTAATGGTTGCGATGGATCTTGAATATGTTTTAGAACTTGAGATAAGGCTGACAAAAGTCTTTTTTTGTAAGATTGGGAATGGTTTGGGCTGCGTTCATAATTAATATGCTGAGGTCTCAATATGTAGAGTGTTAATCATTTAACAATCATAATTGCCATATTAGTGGCTAGAAAAAATACAATTCGCATCATCTTAAAAAACCTCTGGGTAAGAATAGGAATGTCATATATTAAAAATATGGGTGGTAAAATTTTAAATTCAATTGTGGGACTGTTAATATGAAAGAAAATTTAACAGGAGATTGCCGAATGTATATTTTTAGAGTATTAAGTGTTTATTTTTTAGTATTGAACAGTAGTTTTGCCATTCAAACCAGGCATCAACACATTTTGCAGCAATTACAGTTGCCTGCTGGCTTTTCAATTTCAATTTATGCGGATAATTTACCCAATGCCCGATCTTTGACATTAGGTGATAAAGGGGTAATTTATGTAGGTACTCGACAACAAGGGAGTGTCTACGCGGTTAAAGATGCGGATGGTGATGGCTATGCAGAAAAAAGTTATATTATCGCCAAAGGTCTTTCTATGCCAAATGGTGTGGCTTATAAAGACGGTAACTTATATGTCGCAGAAAGCAACAGGATCATTCGTTTTGATAATATAAATAAACAATTGGCTAGCCCTCCAAAGCCTCAGGTCATTTATGACCAGTTTCCTTCAGATAAACATCATGGCTGGAAATATTTAGCCTTTGGCAAGGATAATCGCTTATATACCTCTGTCGGCGCCCCTTGTAATAGTTGCTTGCCAGAAAAGGATATTTATTCAACATTGGTAAGATTAAACCCAGATGGTAGTAATTTTGAGATTTTAGCCGGAGGTATTCGTAATTCTGTGGGGTTTGATTGGCATCCTGTGAGTTATCAGCTTTATTTTACAGATAATGGGCGTGATCATTTAGGGGACGACTTACCAGCGGATGAACTCAATAAATGGACACAAAAAGGGCAGCATTTTGGTTACCCTTACTGTCATGCTGGGGATATTTTAGAGACTGATTTAGCTGATAATAAAAAATGCACACAATTTACCCCACCAGAATGGAAATTTAAAGCCCATATAGCACCATTAGGGTTGCGTTTTTATACGGGAGATCAATTCCCCAAGCAATATAAAAACCAATTATTTGTAGCACAGCATGGTTCATGGAATCGTAGCTCACCTCATGGCTATCGAATTGCTTTGGTTGAATTTGAAAACAATACAGCCGTTGCTGAAACAGTATTTATTAGCGGTTGGCTAACTAAAGATGACAAAGTTCTAGGGCGACCTACAGATATTCTGCAAATGCCTGATGGTAGTTTGTTAATAGCAGATGACAACCTAGGTGTAATTTATCGAGTGGTTTATAAGCAGCCAAGCCAACAATAAAACTTAGATATAATAACTTTAAAATGAAAAAAGAATTTAAAATAAATCACCATGAAATAGCCTATAGCGGCTTTTTTCGTCTACAAAAGTATCAATTACAACATACACTTTTCAAAGGAGGTTGGAGTCCAGAAATTACTCGTGAATTGTTTATGCGAGGCAATTGTGTTGCAGTCATACTCTATGATCCCAATCGAGATGAAGTGGTATTGATTGAACAATTTCGCACAGGCGCTATTTTACGACCAGATAATGCGTGGCTCATTGAAATTGTAGCAGGCGCCATTGAACCAGGTGAAACTGCTGAAGAAGTAGCGTATAGAGAAGCAGAAGAAGAAGCAGGATGTAAAATAGAAGAACTATTGTTAATTAACGAATTTTATACCACGCCAGGCGGAGCATCAGAAAGGATTAGTTTATTCTGTGGAAAAGTAGACTCTAGTCAGGTTGGTGGTGTTTATGGTTTAGACTATGAAAACGAAGATATTTTAGTTTCTGTAGCAAAATTTGACGATGTTTATCAAATGGTAGAAACAGGAGACATTGAGTCTGGCATCCCCATTATTGCTATTCAATGGCTTTATATTAACAGAGATAAAATAAGAAAAAGGTGGGCTATTTAGTCAACCCTTAAAAACCTAAATCAAAAAACACCCTATCAGCCTAAAAACAGCTAAATTCTATTTGATTTTAAGTTTTTATATGGCACAACAAAAAACATGGTTTTTTATAAAAAAATAGCGCATTTTTTGCAAAAAATAAAAAATATCGGCCATTACTAGCCACTTTCTCAAATTCCAGGCACAGGCAGCCATCAGCACATTAATTTCATCGCCAACCTGCCCTTTAAGCAGGTTTCTGGATAATCTAAAGTCTGACTTAAGATGTCCAATGATAGGCTCTATGGCTGCTCGTCTTTTACACAGTTTGCGCT
>QPIL01000092.1 GCA_003666325.1 Methylococcales symbiont of Iophon sp. n. MRB-2018 | reverse complement strand
TTAGTCTTTAGTCTTTAGTCTTTAGTCTTTAGTCTTTAGTCTTTAGTCTTTAGTCTTTCGTCTTTCGTCTTTCGTCTTTCGTCTTTCGTCTTTAGTCTTTCGTCTTTCGTCTTGGACCCTTTAACTCTGGAACGGATAAAAAAATTCTAGCCTTTTTTATCCGTTCATACGTTATGCTGAGGTCTCAGTTTGGCGCCACTCTTGGTTAAAAGCTATGTGGAAGTGTTATTGTTAGGAAGGCGTAAAGAAACCAGAAAAGTAGCTAAAAGCACAAAAGCACCCAAGAACAGTAAGGTGTTAGAAGTAAAGGTACGGGTTACTAAATTGGCTGCTAGGGTGTCTAATTTTTCCACCCTGATGACATCATCAACCAAAATAGAGGCAGTAAAGGTATAGATACCCACCGCAATTAACATGGCTACATTTTGGAAAAAACCTTGTAGAGCAACCGCACAGCCACTGCCAATACTCTCTTGACCCAATTCTTGTAAGGCGGCGTTAATGGGGACAATAAACATGCCGCCAGCCGTTCCAATGACAAACAGAGTTGCTCGTGCTGGCCATAGAGTTTCAGTAAAGCTCAGCAGTATAATAAACAATCCCATAAAATAAGCTGGAATTCTGGCGCGTGCTAAAAAGTCCAAAGGTATCATTCTGGGCACCAGCGCAGAGCCTATAATAATGCCAATAGCAAGAAATAAGGTTAACTCTGCCACTTCGCTGGCATTTTGACTCATTA
Organism: Methylococcales symbiont of Iophon sp. n. MRB-2018; assembly: GCA_003666325.1. Lineage (GTDB taxonomy): Bacteria > Pseudomonadota > Gammaproteobacteria > Methylococcales > Methylomonadaceae > QPIN01. The sequence continues at coordinate 20,146 of QPIL01000092.1, read as the reverse complement.
ATACTACTGGTGCCCAAGCAATAATGACCACGCGCACAGTGACCGCTGTTACCCAAAATAATGAGGCTCCTAAAATGGCAAAACGGGAGCGTGAAGTAATAAAAAACTGACCGATTTGTTTGCTAAAAAGGATAAGCTTTGAGCCTGCTTGTTTTTCTCGACTTGCTTGAGTGGGAATCAATAAAGTAAGGAGTGCTGAGCTGGCAAAAAGTACTATAGTGCCTATTAATGCCCATTGGATTGAATAGTCGGCTACCTTAGCACCGATCACCATGCCTAATAAAATAGCCAAAATAGTGGAGCCTTCAACCCAGCTATTGGCTTTGACCAGGGCATCGTGATTTGTTAATTCTGGCAGAATGCCATATTTTGCTGGACTATAAATAGCCGCGCCCATACCGACAACACAATAGGCAATCAAAGGTTCAAAATTTAGTAATAATAAACTTGCACCACTTGCTTTAACCAGATTAGCAACAATTAATACCCGGGACTTAGCATAGTTGTCTGCCAAACTACCCACCCAGGGAGCCAAAATCACAAAGGAGATTAAAAACACGCTTTGTAAGGCAGGTACATACCATGTTGCTAATTGAACAGATTGCATTACCAGTGCAATCACGGTAAATAAAATGGCATTATCAGCAAATGCCGATAAAAATTGAGCAATAAGGAGAGGATATATTCGTTTGTTCATGGAAATAATAGATATTATTCTTGGGTACTGAGTTTATCAAGGGCTATTTTGTTGACCTCAAGATAATTGGTTTTACCTGTTGCTAATACGGGAATGGCATCCACCACGAGTATTTTTTTAGCTAGGCCAATAGAATGAACCCCTTCTGCCGAGGCCAATAATTGTTTGCTTGTCGCCCCTTTTTGTGTGGTAAGGAGAATAACTTCCTCACCTTTTCTGGCACTGAGAATACTGGTAGAAGCATGTTGAGCATCAGGCCAGGCTTTAGTAGCATGACTTTCTACGGCGGTAAGTGAGACCATTTCGCCACTGACTTTGGCAAAACGCTTACTGCGACCTCGAATACTGATATAGCCTTCGTTATCCACATTGACAATGTCGCCGGTATCATACCAACCTTTACCATACTTTGATTCAGGAGGGACTAATTGTCCTGGGTTGTCGGGCAGAAAATAACCTTGCATGATGTTAGGGCCATAAACATGAAGTTGCCCTGCATCTTCAATACCTGCAACGGTTTCTAGTTGGTATTTCATTTCGGGCATAAATCGCCCAACAGTATCTTTTTTAAAGTCCATAATAGTATTAACGGAAATGACAGGTGCTGTTTCTGTAGTACCGTAACCCTCAAGAATACGAATACCAAATTTATCTGACCATAATTGACGCGTATTATTATGAAGTTTTTCAGCACCAGCTATCACATAACGCATATTATAAAAATCGTAAGCATGTGCTTGATTACCATAAGCAGCCAAAAAAGTATTAGTACCAAGCATGATGGTTGCACCAATTTCATAAGCTATTTCTGGAATGACACTGTAATGCAAAGGGGTGGGGTAGAAGAATGTTTTCATTCCATTAAGAATAGGCAGTAAGGTGCCTATGGTGAAACCAAAAGAATGAAACATAGGTAGATAATTTAAAATCACATCTTGAGCATTAAAAGCAATACGTGCCTTTAACTGGTTATGGTTGGCTATAATATTGGCATGGGATAAAACAACGCCTTTAGGTTCGCCTTCTGAACCCGATGTAAATAATATAACAGCAGGGCTTTCGGCACTAAACTGTTGATGTTTATACCAGTAATTAGCTGTTTTACATTGAAACAGTGCGGTTAGCTTATCCATAGCCGATATTGTTGTTGCCAAGTCTTCTAAATAAACTAAGTTAACCTGTTTTTCTAACCTTTCTGCATCGGCATGTATTTTCCCCATTTTAATAAAACGACGAGAGCTTAAAACCGTTTTGATTTGCGCTGTGTTGCAGGCAGAAATCATACCCGTTGAGCCGGTAGAAAAATTAAGCATGGCTGGAATACGACCATGAAGTTGTAAGCCTAATACCACATTTAAGGTTTTAGTTGAATTAGGTAAAAATACACCGACATGCTCGCCTTCTTCGGTCATTCCTTGCAACGCATTTGCAATAGCAATGGTACGGGTAATGACATTGTTATAGGTCTGTGGCTGCCTTTCTATATCTTCGGTAACAATATGCTTTCCGCCATGAACATTACGTGCTTCCAAAAGCGCAGAAAAAATGGTTTGCTGATAGTGGCTGGTAGCAAAAATCATGTCGCTCATTAATTCAGCCAGGATATGACCACAAAATTTACGCCGCGATTTGCCTCTCAATTCAGGATCTGCTTTAACGATAGTATGGGGCAGAATCTGAATAGTAATTTTAGGGAACAAACGTAACCGAACAATATTTCTTAATCTGGAAAAATGCGTATATTCAGCTCCATGGATACGCACAGGCAATATTGTAGCCTGTGATTTATCGGCCACCATTCCTGTGCCATCATATATTTTCATTAACGAACCGGTTACGGTAATACGCCCTTCAGGAAAAATTACTGTTCTGGTATCACTCTGAAGATGATTGATCAGTGCCCTTAACGATAAAGGCTGAGTGGGATTCATGGGAAACACATGGGATAAGCGAAGAAACGGTTTTAACCACCAGCGTTCAGAGATTTGTGTATTAATGGCAAAAGTAATATCGTCAGGTAAAAACACACCCAATAATAAAGGGTCTAAAAAAGAGGTATGATTAGAAATGATGAGAACTCTATCGCCTGCTTTTTTGTAATTATCTAGACCTTTAACTTCCACCTTATAAATAAAGGTAAGCAAGCACTGTAGTATTTTTTTTAACATAATTTTTTCCTTGTACTGAGCCTAACAGATATAAAGCGCATAGGTTAAGTGAGCCGATTGGGAAAAAATAACCCAGCCATTATCCAGCTTGAGGATGGATAGTTATACCCTATTTAAAAAATAACTAAACCAAACAACTCCACTCTCTACTGCACCAACTTCTAACAAAACCATCCTCATTTAGTATGTTATTCCAAGCCTGTCCCCATTATCTATCTATAGTGTCATTATTTTTTGAATTTTGTATTACACAAGATGAAGTTTTGGTTGAATTTATGGCTGTGTGAATATATAAAGCATGGAAAGAAAAATCAAACTACATGATTGTATGCAGAATGATGGGTGAACAAATTCTAATCAGAAGTCCTGTCTTGTAAACTGAAAAAAGAGGGAGCCATAGATACCCCCTCTTTTTTGATTATCCACTTATTAGAAATAGATAAAGCTATTCTTTATTACTTGTACGCTTACCTGCACCTTCATCTGTCGTGCCTAAAATACGGTTTAAAAAGTGAGTTTGTTGTGATGTTCTATCTTCCTGAGATAATTCCAGCATATGCTCAAGACCTGAATACCGCTCCTTTGCCAATAGCAAATGTTCTCTTGCGCCAACATAATCATCGTCTTTAACGGCTTTTCTAGCCGCTTTCATTGATGAATTTGCACGCATACGATTACGGTCAACTTTATCATTGGCATTGATTTCTTTGGTTGCTCTTAAAGTAGATTTAATAGCGGTTAAAACAACCGTCTTGTCCGCATTTTCATGAATCAGATTTAATGCCTCATCCACTGTCAGTTCAGTTGCCATAATGGCTTGTAGCGGTGTCATTCTGTTGTACATACATGCCATACCCAAACAAACAGCATTGGCTGGGATGGAAAAAGCTCCTACAGAAAGTGCCAGTGTTGTTGCTATGACCGTACTTTTTAAAGATTTCATGTAATGTTTCCTCGTTATGGTTTTTATTATTTGAGATCTCAGCATAACTCTGGAACGGACAAAAAAAGGGATATAATTTTTCAGGTTTTGGTCAAAATACAAGTGTAATAGTGCGTTATTTTGACCGAAAGATGGAAAGCTTCTAACCTTTTTTTGTCCGTTCATGGGTTATGCTGCGGTCTCTATTTAGCCCTGCAACTGCTTAAAATTTTTTAAAATAAGTTACATGACAGTGCAAACTGTATCATAACTTTTGTGCAAAAATAATAAAAAAAAGACTCAAGACTCAAGACTCAAGACTCAAGACTCAGGACTAAAGACTCAAGACTCAGGACTCAAGTAACTGGAATTTCTGTTACCACATGTCAAATAACTCTGAATGAAAGAGCTTTAGTTGCTCTGTGTTTGGGGTTGGTTTTGTTAGTATGTTTTATCAGAAAAACGACCAAGAAATAGCCGTTATTTTACCAAATACTGTTTTTTTTGCCTATGTTTTTTTAATTTATTGTTATAAATCAGATGGTTGTTGTTATTTTAAGGCTTGACTAACTATGATATTTTCTTGAGGGTCTTTAGTGTATGAATAGGAAAATAACTCTGAGAGACCTCAGTGTAAAAGAAAATTATTCTGCCTTAAATTCTTTTACCTGTCGCCTGCAAAGACAAAACATCTTTTTTAATTTTAGTCGATGAATTTCTTGGATTATATTGAACTTGAACAATCTTTTTACCTTGGGATCTTAGAAAGTCCTCAACACCCCGATTATGAGGTTTTGCCCCCCAGTCCTCGCCAATAACAAAAATATCAGCCTTAACCTTCTTACAAACCCCGATATAATCCAACTCGTGATACGGTAATGCAGTATCTACACAGCGTAATGCCAGAAGCATTTCTATACGTTGCCCAAGTGGAATGACTGGGATATTAGGCTTATATAATTTTACGACCTCATCAGAAGCAACACCAACAGCAACAGTATCACCCAAAGTAGCGCAGTATTCCAGTAAAGCTAGATGACCTACATGCAATAAATCAAATGTACCAACAGTGTAAACAACCATGATTAATTAAACCCTTTAAACCCTTTAAATCCCTTAATTATCTTGCTACCATAGCACATATAACCATATAAAATTTACGCCATAATCAATTGGGCAATTAAAGGGAGCATCATGACTACAGAAAAATCATCACCCAATAAAGAGCAACCAGAGACAATACTTTCTTATGTCAATGATGTCCCCAACCTTTGTTCATTGGCTGGTTTAGCTTGTACCTTACTAGCAATTTACTACAGTATTTTAGGTGTTTATGCAATTACGATGATTGGTATGATTTGGGCAGTTGCATTTGATTGGGCTGATGGGCTTATTGCACGAAGTATGAAAGCTAGGACTAAACAACAAGGTGTTTTTGGCGGCCAACTTGATACCTTAATTGATATTGTAAGCTATGGAGTAACCCCAGCTATTCTATTGTTGAGTTACGGAAAGTTTGACCCTGTTTTTTTAGTGGGTGCTTTTTTAATGATTGCGGGTGCCGCCATACGTTTAAGTTATTTTAGTACCTTTGGTCTTATTGGTGGAAAATACTATACAGGTCTTGCACTTGATAATAACAGTATCATTCTTGTTTTTATCGTTCTATTTTCAGGCTGTTTTGATGAAGGATTTTTTTCTTACATTCTGTATGCAAGCTGTTTAATACTTACATTTTTGAATGTTTCTCAAATTAAAACACCTAAACTATCGGGGAACCCTCGAAATGTTTATATTCTTGCAGGCTATACACTTGGAATGACAGCTATCTATGGCTGGAAACTGCTATAGAACACCGGCACAATAACACCTAAAAAAGATTTAGGACTAAAGACTAAAGACTAAAGACTAAAGACTAAAGACTAAAGACTAAAGACTAAAGACTCAGAACTAAGGACTAAAGTAATTGGAACCTCTGTTACTGCACGTCATTCCCGAAGTCTGTTATCGGGAATCTAGTTTTAAACATCTGGATTCCTGCTTAGAACATGCAGGAATGACGGAGGGAGTGAAGTGGCTCTTATACCCTATTCAACAAATAACTCTGAATGAAAGAGCTTTAGTTGCTCTGTGTTTGGGGTTGGTTTTGTTAGTATGTTTTATCAGAAAAACGACCAAGAAATAGCCGTTATTTTACCAAATACTGCTTGTTTTTCCTATGGTTTTTGTTTAATTTATTGTTATAAATCAGATGGTTGTTTTGTTTTTAAGGGTTGACTAATTATGGTTTTATTGTTATTGCTGTTTTCAACACTTTCTTTTTCCGCTCAGAGTGAAATATTTTTATGGATAGATGGGGATGGAAAAAAGCATTTTTCTGACAAACCCCATCATAACGCAGAAGTATTACAGGTTAATGTGGGATATACCTATCATCAGGTAAAAAAAGTTTATGATGCTGATACCGTATTATTAACCAATGGTAATAAGGTTCGTTTTTTAGGCATCAATACGCCAGAAACGGAAAGAGGTAATAAATTGGCACAAGCGGGGGGTAAAGAAGCTAAGCAATGGTTAGTAAAAATACTAAAAAATAAAAAAATACGGTTAGAAGCAGATGTTGAGAAAAAAGATAAATATGGTCGATTATTGTCCTATCTTTTTACCGAAGATAAACAACATATAAATCTTGAGTTGGTTAAAAGGGGCTTGGCTACAGTCAATATACACCCACCGAATTTAAAATATACAGAGCAATTGTTAAGCGCACAACAAAGTGCAGAAAAAGCGGGAAAAGGTATTTGGAAGCATAAAGAATACACACCTAAGGCGGCTGATAACATTCAGAATGGTCGTTTTAAGGGCTGGCAACGTGTCATAGGAAATATTAAAAAAATTCATAATACGGATAAATATAGTTATTTGAATCTTACCGATAAGTTTTCTCTAAAAATTTCCAGAAAATCACAGGCTTTGTTTCCTAAAATGGAAAGTTATATGGGTAAGAAGGTAGAAGTACGTGGCTGGATTAATAGCTATAAAAATCGGTATTCAATGTTTATTCGTCATCCCAGTGCTATTATTTTATTAAATGAATAAATTTGTTTTATAGTTGTTCGCTATACTTAATTCTAATTGGCGTTATTAACTTTCGGTTTCTTTTTTTGGCAGCATTTTGAATGACAGAATCTATTGGTAAACAAGCTGAAGAGCGTATTCGCTATCAGGTGAATTATGATGCCTTAACGGACTTACCTAATCGCTACCTTTATAGTGATCGTTTAGAGAGTGCCATTCTTCATGCAAAAAGAATAGGAAAGCATATTGCCTTGATGCGACTGGATCTGGATCGACTTAAATGGATCAATGATACTTTTGGGCATAGAGCGGGTGATATTGTTCTACAAGAGACAGCAAAGCGTTTAAAACGGGCTATTCGAAGTTCAGATACGATTGCCAGAATTGGTGGTGATGAGTTCGTGATTATTCTACCTGAATTGGAGCGGAGCGTAGATGCAGAAACTATCGCGACAAAAATATTTTCTGTATTTTCTAAGGCTGTTGATATTGATGGAAATGAAGTGTTTATATCAGCTAGTATCGGTGTTGCCATTTTCCCAGAAGATGGAGAAGATGCAGAAACGCTGCAAAGAAATGCTGATAATGCTATGTATTCGGCAAAAGAAGGGGGAAGAAATCGTTTTCATTTTTATACTTCTTCAATACGCGTTGAAACTGAACGCAGAATTGCACTAATCACTTATTTGCGTTCTGCCATAGTAAAAAATGAGCTGTCTCTGGTTTATCAGCCGATTGTAGATATTGTTACTAACGAAACGGTTAGTGCAGAAGCGTTACTTCGTTGGAAACACCCCAGGCTTGGTTTTATTTCTCCTGTGGAATTTATACCTTTGGCAGAAGAATCAGGTTTGATAAAAGCAATTGGTAACTGGGTGGCGTTAAGTGTAGCGAAAGATATACAACGATGGAAAGCAATGGGGTTAAAGCCTATTTCTATTTCAATTAATAAATCACCTGCACAATTTTCAAAGCAGTTGTGTGATAAAAGTTGGAATGCTATTTTTGAAGCACATGATGTTCCATTGTCGGATATTACCTTAGAAATCACCGAAACTATATTCATGGAAAAGGGCGAGGGTTATATTGATCACTTGTCTAGGTTAAAGTCATTAGGGGTACAAATTGCATTAGATGACTTTGGTACTGGCTATTCTTCTTTAAGTTATCTTAAACGTTTTCCCGTTGATATTTTAAAAATTGACCGAGAATTTATTAAAGATATAACGACCAATGATAGTGATGCTTTATTAGTTGAAACCATTATTATATTGGCTGAAAAAATGCACATTAAAGTGATCGCTGAAGGGGTGGAGACTGAAGAGCAGTTAAACATATTAAAACACCATAACTGTCGTTATGTGCAAGGTTATTATTTTAGTAAGCCTTTAACCGTTAATAAATTTGAGCGTTATTTGGGACAATATAAGGAATAATTGCTTGAGAAGTACATTATTCGAAACCTCAGCATAACCCATGAATGGTGTTTACTTTTAAAAAGACTCAGGGCTTAGGACTCAGGACTAAGGACTAAGGACTTAAAGACTCAAGACTCCTTGATTTTTGGTAATTTCTTATGGTGTTAAAGTCTGGGTAGCCATTTGATGTGGATTATGCAAAATAATGGTTAAATTGATTCGTTTTTGTTTGAATGATGGGAGTTTGGGGATAAGACTCCAAAGGCTGTGAACTAAGCTAAAAGTTAACTCCAAATAAAAATCAAAAAAGCTTGCCTTTTAAGACAGTATCTGGATTCCTGCATGTTCTAAGCAGGAATCCAGATGTTTAAAACTAGATTCCCGATAACAGACTTCGGGAATGACGTGTAGTAACAGAGGTTCCAGTTACTTTAGCCCTAAGTCCTAAGTCCTAAGTCCTAAGTCCTAAGTCCTAAGTCCTAAGTCTCTAGTCTCTAGTCTTGAGTCTTGAGTCTTGAGTCTCTAGTCTTGAGTCTTGAGTCTTGAGTCTTGAGTCTTGAGTCTTGAGTCTTGAGTCTTGAGTCTTGAGTCTTGAGTCTTGAGTCTTGAGTCTTGAGTCTTGAGTCTTGAGTCTTGAGTCCTTTTTTAACCCAATTCTAATACATCAGGCATAAAAAACTCACTGACTAATAAGGGCTGGTGATGAATAGCATAGACCGTTCTTCTTCCCCAAATGGCTTGCTTTATATCAATTGTATGGTTTAGTCCATCAGTCCATTGGTAAGGTTTAATACAGCTGATATTTAGATCCAGCCTTTGCAGTTTAGGGTATGAAAAAATAACCTCTCCTAAAGGGCGTGTGCCAAGGTGAGATAAATTTCGTTTGGCTATTTTAACGGTTTTTTCAGGGAGAATGGTGCGGGCTAGTATTAAAGGTTTACCATTGGCATGTAATAAAACCTCACGAATTAAATTATATTGATGATGAGGCAGTTTTAATAATCTACACTCACTTAAGAAAGCCACTTTTTTACGATGAAACAAGATTTCAACAGAAACGGATTGACCATAAGTTTTGCGTAATCGTTTTGTTAAAGAATGGGTTTCATAAACCCAGGATTGCACATTGGCAGGCAACGTGTTTTTTAGCCCTGAATGATGTTTTTTCCAGTGAGGTTCCTGAGTAAATAGAAAGCTGTTTTTGTGCACGTTATGGTATAAAAGGGTAAATTTATTGTTATGCAGGTGAATATAAAATAAAGGGTTTGGTTCTTTTAACTTTTTACCCTGAACGTGGTATCACACTTCAGAATACTGACTATTGTGCCCTAACCAACGATCAATGAGTGGCTGGATAGCACTAGGGTATTTACTAATCATTAATTGGGCTGTTTCTTGTACCTTGTCTAGTAAGTCTGTATCTCGGTTAAGATCGGCGATTTTAAGCTGAATTTGACCTGTTTGTCGTGTCCCCATGACATCTCCAGGACCCCTTAGTTGTAGATCTTTTTCGGCAATGACAAAGCCATCATTATTTTCTCTCAAGATACCTAACCGCTCCCTACCCGTGTCTGACAAAGGTCGCTGATAAACTAGCAAACAGTAACTTTGCTGTTCTCCACGACCTACCCGACCGCGTAGTTGATGCAGTTGTGACAGCCCTAATCGTTCTGCGTTTTCTATAATTATTAAACTTGCATTTGGCACGTCAACACCGACTTCTATGACAGTGGTGGCAACCAGTAGATCATATTCGTGGTTTTTAAAAGCTTGCATTATAGCTTCTTTTTCGGCTGTTTTCATTTTACCGTGAACCAAAGCAACTCGAACATTAGGCAAACTGTGTTTTAGATGTTCAGTTGTTTTTTCTGCGGCTTCGCATTGTAAAACTTCAGATTCTTCAATGAGTGTGCATACCCAATAGGTTTGGTGCTTATTGGCAGTCCATTGATTGATTTTAGCTATGATTTGTTGCCGACGTTGACTTGGAACGACGCTGGTCGTTACTGGTTTTCTTCCTGGAGGCAGTTCATCAATAATAGAAATATCCAGATCAGAATAATTGAGCATAGCCAATGTACGAGGAATGGGGGTTGCTGTCATAATCAATTGATGAGGGCGCTGTTTCTTTGTTTGTCCTTTTTCTCTTAAAGCCAGTCGTTGATGAACACCAAAACGATGCTGTTCGTCTATAATAATTAATCCTAGATTTTTAAAGTGGACACTATTCTGAAATAAAGCGTGAGTGCCAATAACAAGCTTTGCTGAGCCATCTTCTATTGCTTCCAAGCTGTCTTTTCTATGTTGACCTTTGAGCCGCCCTGTTAAGTAGACAATGTGTGATTGAATATTTTTAAACCATTGTTTAAAGCTGCGATGATGTTGTTCTGCTAATAATTCTGTTGGTGCCATGAGTGCCACTTGATATCCAGCATTGATGGCGAGTAAAACGGCGTAAGCAGAAACCACTGTTTTACCCGAACCTACATCGCCTTGAACCAGTCTTAACATGGGGTGATGGCTGTTACAATCGAAGGTAATTTCATCAACAATACGTTGCTGTGCTTTGGTGAGTTTGAACGGAAGTGAAGCAGTGAATTCTTGGCGTTGTGTTTTATTAGTTGCAAATACGGGTGCTTGCCATTTTTTATAAGCTACTTTGTTATTTATCAGCATTAAATGATGGGCTAATAATTCTTCAAAAGCCAGTCGTTTTAAAGCAGAACAATCCCCTTGCTGCAATTGTTCTGCGGTTATTTGTTGTTCTGGAGAATGCAGGGTTTGCAGGGCAACCCTTAAAGAGGGATATTGGTATTTGCTTAAAATGAATTCAGGCAAATAATCAGGCAGTGATTGCTGTTGCTCTAAACAAATTGAAAGTGACTGTTTAATGGCTTTGCGTAAACTGGCTTGGCGTAAACCTTCTGTTAACGGATAAATAGGGCTTAAACAGTTTTCGGTAATGTTGTTTGTGGATGAGATAATTTTATATTCAGGGTGGATAATCTCCAAGCCTTGGTAGCCATGACGTATTTCACCAAAACAACTGATTAAAGTACCAGGACTCAGGTTGGAGAGTTGTTTTGCATTGAAATGGAAAAAACGCAGAGTAATATAAGCGGTATTATCACTGATTCTACAGAGTAAACTATTGCGTCCTGTCATCAATATATCGGTGAAATCAACCGTGCCACAAATGAGCACAGTCATACCTGCTGTAATAGTGTTGATGGGGTAGATTCTGGTTCTATCCTCATAACGGTGAGGTAAATGAAAAATAAGGTCTTGCAGGGTTTCAATGCCTAATTTTTGCAGACGTATAACAGATTGAGCACCAATGCCTGATAATGACGCGACTGATTGTGTCAGTGATTCATTAGTCGTCATTGGGTTAGCCTGGGTATACTTCTCTAATAATCATTACTGCATCTATTTCTATACTGACATCTTTAGGTAATGCAGCAACACCTACAGCTACTCTTGCTGGGTATGGTTGAGAAAAATACTCACCCATGATTTCATTGACTAGCGGAAAGTGAGAAAGATCGGTTAAAAACACGTTGAGCTTAACCACATCAAAAAAAGTGCCTTCTGCCGCTTCTGCGACGGCTTGAAGATTATCAAAAACCTGTCGAATTTGCTGGTAAATATCGCCGTCTACAACTTCCATAGTTTCTGGGACAAGAGGAATTTGTCCAGAAAGGTAAACGGTATCGTTAACTTTGACAGCTTGAGAGTAGGTGCCAATAGCTTGTGGTGCATTGCTGGTTTTTATTATTTTTTTTGTCATTTTATATTTAAACCCGCGTTATTTTTAAAATGATAGATAGTTTTTTTAGCCTGCGAATTATATTGGCTAGATGCACCCTGTCTTTTACTGTAATAGTAATCGTGTTAACGGAGACTTTATCATCTTGGTCATTAAAGGTTACATTTTCAATATTTGAGTCCATGCTGGAAATTGTAGAAGCAATAGTTGCTAATGTACCACGTTGATTAAGTACCTCCATCTTAATATTAGTTGAAAACTCACCGCTCACTTCCTTGCTCCATTCAACATCTAGCCAACTGCTTTCTTTTTTCTTAGTTTCATTGCCGTTGTGACATTCAGGGGTATGAATAACAATGCCTTTTCCAGGGTTAAAAAAACCGACAATATGATCTCCAGGGATGGGATGACAGCACTTGGCCAGCGTGATTACCATGCCCTCTGTTCCTCTGATAACTAACGGAGAATTTGTGTTTTCAGTTTCTCCCAGTTTAACAGCGGCGTGAATATCATCTTGTGATAATTGTTTTGCAATCAGAATAGGCATTTTGTTACCTAGACCAATCTCTTCAAGCAATTCATCCATTGAATGTAATTTCATAACATTCAACATTTCAATTATGCGTGAGTCTTCTATGTCTTCAAGCTTAATATTGAGGATGCTTAACTCTTTTTCCAGTAGGCGATGACCTAGGTTAATAGCATCTTTTTGTTTGAAGTTTTTTAGATAGTTTCTAATACTGCTTCTTGCTTTTGCAGTCAATACAAAATTTAACCACAGGGGATTGGGTCTAGCCCAATTAGTGGTAATGACTTCTACTGTCATACCGTTTTCAAGCTTTGACCGTAGTGGAATTAATTTGTTATCAATTCTGGCAGAAACACAGGAATTTCCAATGTCTGTGTGTACGGCATAGGCAAAATCAACAATAGAAGCGCCTCTTGGTAATTTGATAATAGTACCTCGCGGAGTAAAGACAAAGACTTCCTGGGGGAATAAATCGACTTTAAGATTGTCTATAAACTCAAGTGAGTCGCCTGCTGTTTTTTGTATTTCCAGCAGCTCTCTTAACCACTCGTTAGCCCTGTCTTGTACACCTCCACTGCTAGTATCTTTAGATTTGTACAGCCAGTGGGCGGCAATGCCTGATTCGGCGAGACGGTGCATTTCATGGGTTCTGATTTGAACTTCTATAGGAACGCCAAAAGGGCCGATTAAAACAGTATGTAATGATTGATAGCCATTCGCTTTGGGGAGGGCGATATAATCCTTAAACTTTCCGGGGACAGGATTGAATAAATTATGCATACACCCCAAAATTCTATAACAATCATCAACTTGGTCGCAATATATTCTAAAAGCATAAACGTCAAAAACATTTGAAAATGAGATTTTCTGGCGTTTCATTTTGTAATAAATACTGGGGATGTTTTTTTCTCTGCCTGCCACATCAAAGATAAGATCTGCCTGATTAAGTCTATTTTGAATAGAACTTTCAATGGTGCTTACGATTTCTCGTCTATGCCCCCGCGCTTTTTTTACGGCACTGTCAATGACCTGATAGCGTTTGGGGTGTATAGCTTCTAGGCAAAGTGCTTCCAACTGATGACGAATACTGTTCATGCTAAGACGATTAGCAAGCGGGACATAGATTTCTTGTGTTTCTTTAGCGATTCTGCGTTTTGCTTCTGTCGGCATAGCACCTAGTGTTTGCATATTATGCAGGCGATCAGCTAGTTTAACAATGATGACGCGCAAGTCATTGGCCATGGCCAAAAGCATCTTTCTAACATTCTCCGCTTGTGCCTCAGCATGAGAGATATGATCAAGTTTGGTGAGTTTGGTTACGCCATCAACAAGTTCTGCAATTTCAGGACTAAATTCATTAGCAAGGTCTTCTTTACTAACAGGGGTGTCTTCGATAATATCATGCAGGATAGCGGCAATAATGCCACGGGTATCCATGCGCATCTCTGCCAGTGTGATAGCTACGTTAAGAGGATGGCAAATATAGGCTTCACCACTTTTTCTAAATTGCCCTGAATGGGCATCCGCCCCAAGGTGATAGGCACGGACTACATCAGCTACTTGTTCGTGTTCTAAATAACCCTCAATAATTGAGCATAAACGCCGAAGTAGTTTCTCCTCTGGGGAATCTACTCCGAGAATGGAATCATTGCTGATTACCTCTGGCATACAAGTTAACTGATTTCAAAGGAATTGCTTTCTACTCGCTCACCCACATTATGTAAAAGATCAATGTTGTCTTCTGTCACATGACCTTCAGCAATTTCACGCAAAGCAAGAACGGTGTCTTTATCTTTGTCTCTAGGTACAAGCTCTTCAGCACCTTTTGATAGTTGGCGAGCTCTCTTGCTGGCTAACAAAACCAATTTAAAACGATTTTCAACTTTATCTAAACAATCATCAACGGTAACTCTAGCCATTTTATAAACCTATTTTATTTATTTTGAATCTGCTGGTTTTATATTTATCTATTGATTTGATAAATATAAAAAATAACCGCGTATTATATGAATAATATCCTTTTTTAGCAATGGCGAATTCAAGATATATTAGTTGTCACTGACAGTTTTTTACTAAAAATAAGGCAATAATGCCTTGTACTAAACTCGTATTCAAAAAGCAAGTGCAGTGCCTTGTTATGCGGTTGTGCAAAAATAAAGACCCAGCGACCCTGTTTCTGACCCCGTTATTTTGTGCAATCACTTGGCTTAGCAGGGTAGATTTCCGTCTATTTTTTCTGTAAATTGCTGTCTGAAAAAATCTACATCTTCAGCAAAAATCTCATTAAAAATATTTCCTTTATCGACATTGAATTGTTTGAGGTTTAGTTCTAATAGATTTTGATGTTCAAAATTATATTGATATTGTAACTCTATATTGTTTAGCTTTTCTTCTTTAGATTCTTGGTGACCGTTATGCACAGCACAAAAAATAAACCTATATTCTTTATGATTTTCTCGTAGAGAATTTAAAATTTCCAACAACGTTTTTTTACTGTCTATTATTTTTTGTTTAAAATCTCTTAATTTAATTCCAGGCAAGGCTTTATTTTTAAATTCTACGCAGTAAATAGTTTTGTCTAAAAAGATAATAGTGTCAGCCGATTGTCTTTGGTTTATATTTTGACTTGAGCATATCTGCTGAGTAATTGTGTCAAAATTGCAATGTTTATGACTGGTGTTAACACATAAACTTTGATTCTTATCACCGTCAAGACTTAATTCTTTAAAATTTTTTAGCGTTGCCTCGTATTTACATTCAAACTTATCTTTCAATGATTCCATTATAATTTTTTTGCCTTCAAATCTCTAAAAACTGCAAATGGTTCAGATAATTTTTTAAATGTTTTAATGAGTGTGTTGTTGTTATTTTCTGATTTAATAACACCGTCTTCAGCCAAATAAAAATTTGCCCCTACCTCATATTGTTCGCTATATTTTTCTAACGCTTCAATCATATAAGGGCTGTGTGTTGTGACTAAAACATTAAAATCTTTTTTAACTAAAAGTGTAATAATTTCAGCGTATTTTAATTGCCAATTTGGGTGTAAATGCACTTCAGGCTCATCTAAAACAATCAAAGTTCGCTCATCTAAAAAATCAACGGATAGCAACATTTGCAATATACCAAAAGACTTAATTCCACTGGCAACATTGGTAATACTATGGCTTTCTTTGTTTTTGAAATAAACAAATTCGTTACGCTCTTTGACAAATTTTATCTTGCCATTGATAATTCCAGTAATTTTTCCATATAAATCATTGTCTTCTGGATTAAAAAATAAGTTTTCTTCATAAGCAGAATCTCTCAGTTTTGTTTCCAAATCTTTAGTGTGAAAAGCAACATTAGCCCTATCTAATGAATGTAGGCGGGTCTGTTTGTCTTGAGGGGTAAATAGTGATTTTGAATTTCTGATTGATTCGCTCAAGTTGAGGATCATCGGTGTTTCGATAATCACACTGTCATTAAAATAAAATTCATCTCTTAGATTAAATTCTGATAGTGTGTTTTTATCATACTCAACAGTTAAAATAGTGTAATCTTCCTCAGATATTGTTACCGAAGATTGCTGGGTTTTTTTGCTTGTTATTTCACCCTTAAATTCTGAATAAGTAACTTTTTCAAAGGCTCTTTTGATGACAGAATTCTTGTCATAATTTTGATTAATAATCCCTTCTAAATCGGCAAACAACTTTTTTTCTTTGTCGTTATAAACACCATTTTCTTTTAGATAATCAATTCTACTGTCGATTGCTTTAATTCCCAAAGAATCTATTTCAGCTATAAAATAATGCGGGTGAAATAATTCTTTTGAGTCTTCATTACTGCTAAATAATTCTCTTCTAATAGAGAAATAAATTTTCTCTACCGCCTGTTTAATATTATTTTCTTTACTTTCTTCCAGTTCGCTTTTGTATTTACTAATTGCCTTAATGATAGCAAACATCAATTTTCCAACGGTGCTTTTTCCGCTGTCATTTTCGCCAGCAATAACGGTTAACCCAGATAAATTAATATCTGCTTTTTTAATAACACCAATGTTTTTTATTGTTAATCTCATTTGTTTTTTATTTTAAGTGTTTTTTATGCCTTATATGTCTTTTTTTGGCAAAACTTGCAACTTGTTGCCACCAAATCTTACAACTCACCACTGACGTAATAATGTGCCATCAAAACGGCATTTTTGTCTTTAAGCAGTTGTTTTATTTGGTTTTGGATTGACATTTAATAAAGAGAAACTCCAGCATAACTCATGAACGAATAAAAAAGGCTAGAAGTTTTCCATCTTTCAGCCAAAATAACGCACTATTACACCTGTATTTTGACTAAACCCTGAAAAACCCTATCACTTTTTTTGGGTTTATGCCATTTTATAGGGGTGCCCAAATTTCAGTTTTCCATTATTTGGCATAAACCCAAATAACTTCTGCCCGCAACATAATTCTGATGATAATTCGACATAAATCCCTCGTAAGCCATGTATTCCCATGTAGGAGCGTGGGAACGAGAAATTTTCCTTCACCCAACCCACCCCCCCCAGCAAGGGAGGGCTTTAAGCCCTTTCTGCGTACCCTACCATTTCTATTAGATGCACTGGCTTTGTTTGCCATTGTCCATAAGCCATGAAAACCTGCAATTATAATGTTTACACTCTATTTTGCATGGCCCTGTATTTTTCCTATAGCTTGTCTGTAAAACCAGAGTCAGCCAGCTTAAAATCAAGGGGTCTGGTGGGGATAGAAAGAGCAAAGAATACAAGAATAAAACTGGCTGATCCCTTGCTTGATTCATGTTAAGTAGGATATAAATGCTTAGGTGTTCTGAGGGTTGACCAGTATAATAGCTTGTTTCATTGGTATAGCAATAGGCAGGTTTAAATGTATAAATTAACACAAAACAGATGGAATTATTTGCGGTGCGTGTTGTATTGTATATGCACTTTATCACTGTTTGCTTGTGGCGGTGGCGGTGGTAATAAAAGAGGTAGTACAACCCCAACCCCAACCTCCGTAGAGTTCCCACGCACTGCGACAGATCCCACTAGCTTTCCACCAAGCCTAGCTGATTTTGAAGCTGAAAAACTAAGGTTTGAATCATCCCCTGAGTATACAGTTTCTTATACGGCTCAACCGTGTGCACCTATCGCACCTTCCATCTGTGCCCCAACAGGTCCCTCGATTAACAGTGATGATACGCACCTTGAGCGTATCAAAGCCGCTGCCGCTTATGCGCGTGGTGCTACTGGTGAGGGTGAGACTATTGTGGTTGTGGATAGTGGTATTCGTCTAAACCACCGCGAGTTCTCTGGCATGGATAAAGCGACCAGCATACAAGACCTATCCCGTACTGATGCTGATAGGGCGCACGGCACTCTTGTCTCTGCTGTGGCTGCTGGCAATCGTGACGCTGGCTCAGGGTTAAATATGCACGGTGTCGCTTTTGATGCCAAACTGAGAGTTATTGAGCTACCACTAAGCTCTAGCGATGGTATTTACAACCCATTTGTACTGACAGATCACGACGACCAATATTTTGCTGACCTATTTGATACTTATATTATGGAGGCTAAAAATGCAGAGGCTGCCGCTATGAACTTGAGTTTTGGGGTAAATGGCGCTATCTCACAGTATGATGAGGCAGAGGTGCGTAGCCGTTTTATACTTAGTGCTGCCGCCTTGGAGCAACAAGATACCGATGCTGCCGATAAAACAATTCTGGTCTGGGCTGCGGGCAATGCTGCTACTCAAAGGACCCCAGGTGGTGCCCAAGCCGTTTTTGATTCGCCTGAGCTATGGCCTGGTTTAGGTGTTTATTTTCCAGAATTGCAACCCCATGTCCTCGCCGTGGTGGCACTGGATCAAGACGGTGGGATTGCTGACTATTCAAATCACTGTGGCATTGCCAAATCATTCTGCTTGGCAGCCCCAGGGTCTGATATCATCTCAGCCGATGCGGGCGGGATAGCTGGCTATGCCGTAGCAAGTGGCACCTCTTTTGCTGCCCCAATGGTCAGTGGCTCGCTGGCACTGTTACGCCAATATTTTGACGGTCAACTCGGTAATACCGACTTAGCCACCCGCTTGCTTGTCACTGCCAATCGCGAGGGTATTTATGCTGACTCGGATATTTATGGTCACGGTCTGCTGGACTTAGACGCTGCTACTAGCCCCATGGGTGCATTGATGACTGGCTTGCCCGGCGATGCTGGCAGTCGTCCGCTAGCTGGCAGTTCTATGGCGGTGTCTGGAACTGCTTTTGGTGGCGCCTTAGAAAAGGCACTGGCGAATGTGCAGATAACAGGCTTTGATGCCCTCGGTGCGCCGTTTTCACAATCAATGGCAAGCTGGGTAACGCCAGTAAAACTAAAAACAGACAGCGCCTCTTATCAGCAACAAAAAGAGCTAAAACTGGCTATATCGCCCTATCAAAATAATAGTGCCACTATGTCATTGGGCATAAACTCTAACGGCACAATAAATGATACCCGCCTTGCTTTCGACAATGGCTGGTGGATGTCTTACGGTTATCACGGCGGCAAGGCGCTGGGTTTGTATGCTACACCTGCTGACAACGCCTTACATTCTAATAGGGTAACTGGCAATGCTGGGTTTTTTAAAGACCCACTGTTGTTTGCTGCACCGTATTTATCCTTAGTTAGCGATGGGGTGGGCTTGGGTTTGTCAAATGCAAATAAGCGTATTGGTTTTACCATGATGTATGGTTCGCCACAGTTTAACAACCAATACAAACCGGGTGGCAAACGTGGTCTTGGTGCCATGCTGGATTTTAGCCTTAATAACGGGCTGTCACTACAAGCAGGTGCGGTACACGAAAGTGATGGCTTTCTTGGGACACGCTTGCAAGGGGTGCTTGGTGATGCACAGGGTATGACTACCTTTGTCGGTGCTAACGGCAGATGGAAATTAGCAAATAAGTGGCAAATATTAACCTCAGCATATTTTGGGCACACTCGCCAGCAAGTTGCTAATAGTAGCTTACTAAGCGATGACGGCACTATTCTTAGTAGTGCGTTTAGTCTTGGTGCGATGGGTACTTCGATATGGCATGAGAGCGATTTGTTTGGCTTACGACTATCGCAACCATTACGCATAGAAGGTGGGAATATGAAACTACGCATTCCAGTTGGACGTACTAAATATGGCGAAGTTATATATAAAAACCACAAGCTAAATTTGAAACCAACAGGGCGTAACATGCAGGCTGAGATTATTTATCACAGGGCCTTTGCCAGCGGCATCTTAAAGACCAGTATAGGCGCTGAACATAATTCGCAACATAGCAACAAAAATGGCACAGATCTGTTCATGCAACTATTTTTTGAACGCAGTTTTTAGGGAGACACTGAATAACGCAAGTGGAATCAAGGGGTCTTTAGCCCTAAGTCTTTAGATCCGTAGGGTGCGTTCCACGCACCAGATCCGTAGGGTGCGTTTGCCCACCAGGGATGGTGGAAATGCAGTAAGATTGTCTGGAACAATCTCTGCTGACCGCCAAGGATGGTGGAAATGCAGTAAGATTGTCTGGAACAATCTCTGCTGACCGCC
>QPIL01000093.1 GCA_003666325.1 Methylococcales symbiont of Iophon sp. n. MRB-2018 | reverse complement strand
CTTGAGTCTTGAGTCTTGAGTCTTTAGTCTTTAGTCTTTAGTCTTGAGTCTTGAGTCTTTAGTCTTGAGTCTTTAGTCTTGAGTCTTGAGTCTTTAGTCTTTAGTCTTTAGTCCTGAGTCTTTTTAAGCGTTGACTACATACATTAAACACCATGAAAGCACACCCATTTTTTTTACTTTTTCTATTGTATTTATTTTCACAGCAATCTTTGGCAATTAATCAAGGTGGCTTTGACTACAAAATCATTGCTGGAAATTTAAGACTTACACCAGGCTGTAAAAGTAGACAGACAGCATTTAAACAAGCCGCCTCTGACTACCGATTTAAAAAACACACTAAAGCATTATGTCAGCAAATTGCGTATGGCTGGGGTTTAGCAAAAGTTGAAGATAAAGGTAAGGTTATCTGTGAGCCTTGTGAGAATAGTGCTAAAGAAAGTGACCAATATCAATGTTATGTTAAAAACGTTATATTAAAATGCGTAAAAACAAATCTTGGATGGTAAGCCCTTTGGGGGTAATGGGGACAGGCTACTTTTTATCAATTATTCCTACTTTTAGCAAAAGAAAAAGGATGTTACATCATAAAAAGTAGCCTGTCCCCATTTTTCAGTTCTGGTGCGTGGAACGCACCCTACTTCTAGTGCGTTCCACGCACCTAAAACCAAAGAGTTTAATCATGGCTCTGTTTAACACTTCTATTTGGCATAGTCCCTTTTTTTGCCTGTATTAGTCGAAATTCCCGACTAATATAGGCAGCTACAGTATGAGACCTCAGTATATTACTTGACTGGTTCTACGGCTGTTAGATCCCATATTTCATCCGCATATTGAGCAATCGTTCTATCGGTAGAAAATTTACCACTTGATGCTGTATTTAAAATACTCATCTTAGTCCATTGTTCTTTATCTTGATAAGCTATACTCACACGTTGTTGTGCATCAATAAAACTACGGAAATCAGCAATAGTCATCCACGGGTCATTAGGGTTTTTTAATGAACCAATAATATCGTCAAAAATACCTTGTTCCAGTTGATTAAAATAACCTGATTCTAGTAAATTCATCACCGCTTTTAAATCATCATCGGCTTCAATCATGGCACTAGGGTTGTAATGAGATCTTAATTGTTCAACTTCTGTTTCTTCCAGACCAAACAAGAAAAAATTGTCATCACCCACTTCTTCACGAATTTCAACATTAGCACCATCTAGCGTACCAATCGTTACCGCACCATTCATCATGAATTTCATATTCCCTGTACCTGATGCTTCCTTACCCGCCGTAGAAATTTGTTCTGATAAATCTGCTGCCGTACAAATTTTTTCCATCGCAGAGACACGATAATTAGGAAAGAATAATACCTTCAATTTATCACCAACATCTGAATCATTGTTAATAATATTGGCTACATTATTAACCAGCTTGATGGTTTTCTTTGCCATCGCATAACCTGGTGCCGCTTTACCACCAATTAATATATAGCGATTCGTCCATTTTTTTGTTTTACCTTGTTTGATTTGGTTATATAAATGAATAACATGCAATACATTAAGTATTTGACGTTTGTATTCATGAATGCGTTTAACCTGTACATCAAATAAAGCATTGACACTCAAACCCATGTCATAACCCAGCTCTTTATTTTGATATTCAATCAACTCTTGTTTGCTAGCTTGTTGCAATTTAAACCATTTTTTTCTAAAGGCTGCCTTTTCTGCATGAGGTTTTAGTTTTTCTAATTGCGATAAATCTGTAATCCACGCATTACCAATAGTTTTAGTAATCAATTCTGATAAACCTGGATTACAGGCGGCTAACCAACGTCTTGGGGTAACGCCATTGGTTTTATTATTAAACTTTTTAGGCCATAATTGATAAAAATCATTAAACAAGCCATCTTTCAATAATTGTGAATGCAAAGCGGCTACGCCATTGACTGAAAAACTGCCAACGATAGCTAAATAAGCCATGCGTACTTGCTTGTCTCCACCTTCTTCAATAATGGACATTTTGCTTAGATAGGCGGTTTCACCTGGCCATTTTCTTGAGACTTCTGCCATAAACCGCGTATTGATTTCAAAAATAATTTCCATCACTCTTGGCAATAAATATTGCATCAAGTCGACAGACCATTTTTCCAATGCTTCTGGCAATAAAGTGTGATTGGTATAAGCCATGGTATTGCCTGTAATGCTCCAGGCTTTGTCCCAATCTAGACCATGCTCATCCATTAAAAGACGCATTAGTTCAGCCACTGAAATACTTGGGTGAGTATCATTCAACTGAAAACAGTTTTTTTCTGCAAAATGTGTAAAGTCTGACCCATTTGCACGTACCCAGCCAGCCACAACATCTTGCAAGCTGGCTGAAGCCAATAGGTATTGTTGTTTCAAACGTAAAACTTTACCGTTTTCGTTTGCATCATTAGGATACAACACCATGGTGATGTTTTCGGCAGTATTTTTATCTGCAACTGATTCTGCATAAGCACCCGCGTTGAACTCTTGTAAATTAAATTCTTTTGTCGCTTCTGATTTCCACAAACGCAAGGTGTTTACCGTGCCATTTTGATAACCAGGAATTGGCGTATCATAAGGCACAGCCAAGATGTCATTGGTATTGGTCCAATTGATATGTTGTTTGCCTTTATCATCCGTATATCTTTCTACATGCCCTGCAAATTTTATCCGTACCGTATCTTCTGGACGCTTTATCTCCCAGACATTTCCATTGCTTAGCCAGTGATCTGGGTTTTCAATTTGCTCACCATTTTTTATCGCCTGACTAAACATGCCATATTCATAGCGTAAACCATAACCTGTAACGGGTAATTGCAATGTCGCACAACTGTCAATAAAACATGCTGCTAAACGACCCAAGCCACCATTACCCAATCCTGCATCAGATTCGCTATCAATTAACTCTTCTACTTCCAAACCTAAATCATAGAGTGCTTTTTCTACTGCATTAGTCACACCTAAATTTAACATGGCATTAGTTAATGTTCTTCCCATTAAAAACTCCATGGAAAGATAATAAGACTTTTTACAATTTGCTGCTTTATAGCTAGCATGGGTTTTTTTCCAGCGTTCAATTAAACGGTCACTGATTGTTAAAGATAGTGCTTGGTAAGCATAATGAGGGAATCTGCATTCAGAATCACGCCCTAGGCGATGACTGTAGTATTTTTTAAAATCAGCAATAAAATCTTTTTTGTCCATACCCAATTCAGGCAGTATAGTAATATCTTTTTTAGGTTTACTTTTTTCAAAAATTTTAGTCGGCATATATTTACCTTAATGTTATTAAAAATTATCATGCTAAAAATAGGGGTGAGCGGCGGCTCGATCCTACATGTCTTCGAGAATTATGTTTTGATTTATAAATGCAAAAAATCTTTAGAACAAGTTCTTAGCCAAGTTTGCCATGACACTGTTTATATTTTTTCTTTGAACCACAAGGACATGGATCATTGCGACCTATTTTTTTACGCCCCCTAACAAAAGGCTGGGCTGTTGCTTCCGCTTTATCAGTCATTTTTGCTGGAGCTGGAGCAGGTTTTTCGGGCTGTTGCAATGCAGGATTCGCTTCTGCATGATCATAATGCATTTCCTGAGGGGCTTGCATTTTCTCATCAATCGCTGCTACATCTTTTTCTTGAGCGACTTGAACCTTGGCTAAAATACCAATGACCTCATATTTAATATGATCCAATAAATTGGAAAACATATCAAAAGACTCGCGTTTATATTCTTGCTTAGGATCTTTTTGTGCATAACCTCTAAAATGAATACCTTGGCGCAATGCATCCATAGCAGCTAAATGTTCTTTCCAGCTATTATCTAGCACTTGCAACATAATTGATTTCTCAAAATGGCGCATTACTTCATCTGTAGATAAAATCTCTCTTTCTTTAGTCGATTGTTCTAAAGCCTCCACTACTGTTTTACGCAAGTCACTCTCTTGGAAGGAACGATCTTTATTCAGCATATCTTGCAAAGGTAAATCCAGTAAATATTCAGCCGATAGATGGTCTTCAAGCCCTTGAATATCCCATTGCTCTTCCATGGTTTTAACAGGAATATATTTGCTAATCACATCGTTTAAAACATCGTAACGTAATTCACTGATCATATCGGTAATATCTTCAGCCGCCATCAATTCATTTCTGTGCTCATAAATCACTTTACGTTGATCATTTGCGACATCATCGTAAGCTAGAATTTCTTTACGCATATCAAAGTTTCTTCCTTCAACTTTGGTTTGTGCATTTTCAATAGCGCGGGTCACCCATTTGTGTTCAATCGCCTCACCATCTTCCATACCCAACGATTTCATTAATCGTGCCACACGTTCTGATGCAAAAATACGCATTAAGTCATCTTCCAATGACAAATAGAAACGTGTTGAGCCAGGATCACCCTGACGACCCGAACGACCTCTTAACTGATTATCAATACGTCGTGATTCGTGTCTTTCTGAACCAATCACATGCAATCCACCACTTTGTATCACTTGCTCGTGTCTTTCTTGCCATTGTGCTATGACTTTATCTTTTTCTGCTACTGTTGCCCTTTCAGCTAATGCTTTAATTTCAGCATCTAAATTACCGCCTAAAACAATATCTGTACCCCGCCCCGCCATATTAGTTGCTATGGTAACGGCACCTGGCATACCCGCATTCTCAATAATATGGGCTTCACGTTCATGTTGTTTAGCATTTAATACTTCATGCTTGATACCACTTTTGCTTAAATACTGAGCAATAATTTCTGAGTTTTCAATGGATGTAGTACCTACTAAAACGGGCTGTTGATTTTTAGCACACTCTTTAATGCCTTCAACAATAGCTAAGTATTTTTCTTTTTGAGATAAATAGACCAGATCACCTTTATCATCACGGATCATGTCTTTATGTGTTGGAATAACCACCACTTCCAAGCCATAAATTTTATTCAGCTCGAAAGATTCGGTATCTGCCGTACCTGTCATGCCTGACAGTTTTTCATACAGGCGAAAATAGTTCTGAAAAGTAATTGATGCCAGCGTCTGGTTTTCGCTCTGTACTGTCACCCCTTCTTTTGCTTCGACTGCTTGGTGCAAACCATCAGACCAGCGCCTGCCCGTCATCATTCTGCCAGTAAATTCATCAACAATGATAACTTCGTCATTTCTGACCACATAATCCACATCTTTTTGGAACAATATATGGGCACGTAAACAGGCTTGAAAATAATGCATTAAACGAATATTAGCGGCATCATATAAGGTTGCACCCGCTTCCATCATGCCATGTTCAACCATTAAGCATTCTATTCGCTCATGGCCTGTTTCGGTTAAATGGATTTGTTTGCTTTTTTCATCAACCAGATAGTCACCTGGCATCATTTCTTGCTCTTCTTTATTTTCAACAATTTCTTGAGCAGTTAAAAAAGGTACCAGCTTATTGGTTTTGAGATAAATCTCTGTGCCTTCTTCGGTTGGTCCAGAAATAATAAGGGGGGTTCTAGCTTCATCAATCAGAATGGAGTCTACTTCATCCACGATAGCAAATTTGAGTTCACGCTGAACTTTTTGCTGTAGATTAAATGCCATATTATCGCGCAAATAATCAAAACCAAATTCATTATTAGTTCCATAGGTAATATCTGCGGCGTAAGCTTCTTTACGTCCTTTAAACTCCATTTCACTGGTTATCACGCCAGTAGTCAATCCTAAAAATGAATACAGTTGCCCCATCCATTCTGCATCGCGTGCTGCCAAATAATCATTTACCGTAACAATATGCACACCTTTAGCAGGCAAAGAATTTAGATAAGCTGCCAATGTTGCCATAAGCGTTTTACCTTCACCTGTTTTCATTTCAGCGATTTTACCGTCGTTTAGAATCATTCCGCCAATTAGCTGTACATCAAAATGACGCATTTTAAAAACACGGACGGATGCTTCTCTGGCTACTGAAAAAGCTTCTGGAATTAAAGCATTTAATTTTGTGCCTTGGGCAAGGCGATCACGAAATTCTTGAGTTTTTGCTTTTAATTGCTCATCGGACAGTTTTTCGTAAGCTGCGGCAAAAGCATTAACTTTTTTGACTAATGCCCGCTTTTTCTTTACGTTCCTGTCGTTACGACTTCCAACAAATAGTTTAGTCAGCTTATTCAGCATACTTCTTTATTCCAGTGAGATTGAATCTAAATCTACAGATTCAGACCAAAGTGTGTTGCAAAATTTTTTGATTATATACTGAAATAAGCTACTACTTCCAGAAAATAATGATTATTCTTATATGAAACCGACTGTTTTTAATATCTGCCAAGTAAGGCTGATTTAAAGCTTATCTAAGTGAGGTATTGCTTGCGGAGGTGTTTTTTTTGATGAAGTTACTGTTTGGGTAAGATTCAAGAGAAGCAAAAATGGGTCATACTTTGTGGCATTTTATGAAATCATTGCAAAATCGCTTACACCCTATAAGATAACAAAGCTAAAAAACACTACCCTACCCTATTGATTTAATGGTGGCGATACCGGGGATCGAACCTGGGACCTCGGGGTTATGAATCCCGCGCTCTAACCGGACTGAGCTATATCGCCATTTTTCTTGAAAGCCTTTACAACATGGATTGTAAAGGGCGAGGATTTTATATTTTACCTATTCTATTGTCAAACATTAAATCTAAAATGTACGACATCACCATCTTGAACATTGTATTCTTTTCCTTCCAGTCGCCATTTTCCAGAGTCTTTTGCTCCCTGTTCGCCTTTATTATCAATATAGTCTTGATAGGAGATAACTTCTGCTCGAATAAAGCCTTTTTCAAAATCTGTATGAATAACACCTGCTGCTTGCGGTGCTGTAGCATTTACTGGAATCGTCCACGCTCTCACTTCTTTGACTCCAGCAGTAAAATAAGTGGATAAATTTAACAATGTATAGGCTGAGCGAACTACTCTGTTTAAACTGGGTTCTTTTAAGCCTAAGTCGTCAAGAAACTCTTGTTTTTCATCACCCTCTAATTGTACTATTTCAGCTTCTATGGCTGCACAAACGGCTACTACTTTTGCACATTCTTTGGTTGCAAATTGTTCTACCCTTTGTAGCATTGGATTGCATTCAAAACCACCATCTTCAACATTAGCAATATATAAAGTGGGCTTTAATGTAATCAAACAATATTCTTTGATTATTTCCAATTCATCTTCAGTTAAGCCTAAACTACGAACTGCCCTGCCCTTATCAAGATGTTCAAATACTTTTTCTAAAACCCGTTTTTTAGCTAATTCCTCTTTATTACCCGATTTTAATGCTTTTATTGTTCGCTGTAACGCTTTTTCAACGGAAGCTATATCAGCTAATGCAAGCTCTGTATTGATCACTTCTATATCATCAATAGGATCTACTTTGCCTGAGACATGGATTACATTGTCATCTTCAAAACAACGTACAACATGAATAATGGCATCTGTTTCACGGATATTACCCAGAAATTGATTGCCTAATCCTTCTCCTTTTGATGCACCTGCAACTAATCCTGCAATATCAACAAATTCTATGGTTGTTGGTAGCACACGTTCGGGATTAACAATTTCAGCCAATAAATCCATTCTTGGGTCAGGAACGGCAACAACACCCACATTGGGGTCTATTGTACAAAACGGATAGTTCTCTGCCGCAATGGTTGCTTTAGTCAGTGCATTGAACAATGTTGACTTTCCAACATTAGGTAAACCTACAATTCCACAATGAAGTGCCATAAGTTATTTGTCTCTTATAAATTTAACAAGTGGTGATTAAAATCACCAAAAAACCGCTCATTATACAAGCGAATTTGATATTTCGTAAGCAAAAATGCTCAAGACTCAAGACTCAAGACTCAAGACGAAAGACGAAAGACGAAAGACGAAAGACGAAAGACTAAAGACTCAAGACTCAAGACTCAAGACTCAAGACTCAAGACTCAAGACTCAAGACTCAAGACTCAAGACTCAAGACTCAAGGGTAATGGGGACAGGCTACTTTTTATCAATTATTCCCACTTTTTGCAAAAGAAAAAGGATGTTACATGTCAAGTTACATCATAAAAAGTAGCCTGTCCCCATTTTTTTGGAGTGATGGGAGTTTGGGGGTAAGACTCCAAAGGCTGTAAACTACGCTAAAAATTAACCTCAAATAAAAATCAAAAAAGGTTGATTTTGTTAGTATGTTTTATCAGCAAAACGACCAATAAATAGCTGTTATTTTACCAAATACTGCTTGTTTTTCCTATGATTTTGTTTAATTTATTGTTATAAATCAGATGGTTGTTTGTTTTTAAGGGTTGACTATTTAAACGACCTTAATGAGGCCTCAGTATTCGGTGAATTTTTAAAAATGAAACAATCCATTATTTATGCCTTAGATTTTGATGGTGTGATTTGCGACAGTGTATTGGAAACTGGGATTTCAGGCTGGAAAGCTGCATCTTATTTATGGGATGACATTAAAACAGCCATGCCTTCTCAGCAAATAATAGATGATTTTCGTGCAGTAAGACCTATTATGGGTACAGGTTATGAAGCTATTTTAATCAATAAAATGTTACATGACGGGATTAGTAGTGCGTCTATATTGAAAGACTTCGATAGCAAAAAAAATGATCTGATAAAAGCATCCAAGCTAAACATTGATGCCTTAAAAAAATTATATGGTGAAACACGAGATGTCTGGATTAAAGATAATATTGATGAGTGGGTAGAGAAAAACCCGTTATTCCCCAACATGGCAGAAAAATTGCAGCGTTTAACCGATAAAGCGGTTTGGTATATAGTAACGACAAAACAAGAGCGTTTTGTAAAATGGATACTCAGTGCTAATAATGTGCAAATTCCAGATGAAAGAATTTATGGGCTCGATAGAAAACAAAGCAAACAAGATACTTTAATTGATTTACTTAAAAAACATCCCGATCAACAGCTATATTTTGTTGAAGATATGCTTTCTTCTCTGCTTAAAGTGAAAAGTAATCATCAATTACAATCCGTCAAATTGCTTTTTGCCCCTTGGGGTTATAATACGGTTTCCGATAGGTTGTATGCAAAAAACTTAAATATAGAATGGGTGAATCTCGATGACTTTCTTGAGAAATTAGATACCGATCTATGCTGAAGTCTCATTGTGCTATATAACCATAAATAATTAAAATTTATAAGAATATAACTCTCGTGTCTCATCCGCTATCAAAACCAAATTTTCTCCTCGTTTTATTATTCGCTGGTACCTTATTTATTAGTGCCTCTTTAATGTTTATTCTCCAACCCATGTTTGGTAAAACATTATTGCCATTTTTAGGGGGCGCACCTGCCGTGTGGAATACCTGCATGGTGTTTTATCAAACTTTGCTTTTTTTGGGCTATCTTTATGCCCATTTTTTATCATCCCGTTTAAATCAACAGCATCAAATTCAAATACATGCGGTAGTGATCACTATCAGTTTGCTCGCTTTACCGCTTGCCTTGCCCGAACATATTATTCCACCCACAGATAATGACCCTACTTTATGGTTGATGGCTATGTTGTTAATGACAATTGGCTTGCCTTTCTTTATTGTTACTACTACATCTCCTTTATTACAAAAATGGTTTGCAGAAACTGGACATCATACCAGCAATGACCCATATTACCTTTATGCCGCCAGTAATGCAGGCAGTATGATTGCTCTACTCAGCTATCCTTTTTTGATAGAGCCAAATATAGGACTGATGGATCAAAGCAGTATCTGGAGCTTGGCTTATGGTTTGCTTTGTGTGCTAGTCGTCAGTTGCGGAATAACCTTATGGTATCGTCAAAAATCCAGTCTAAATATAGCCTTGAGTGGAGAATCTAGTACAGTTGATAGTGTTACCGAGCTGTCGTGGAAAACCAAGCTGCATTGGCTAGTATTAGCCTTGGTACCTTCCAGTTTATTACTGGGTTTAACTAATTTTATCAGTACCGATATTGCTTCAGCACCCCTACTCTGGATTATCCCTCTGGTACTTTATTTGCTGACATTTATTCTGGTTTTTAGCAAGTGGGCTGATAAAATCCATCCTGTTATGCTGGCAGTACAAGCTGTCGTTTTGTTGCCCTTTATTGCCTTTTGTTTTGTTGACCCAGCAGCCCTGCCTTTCTGGCTAAACCTTACCATACATCTTATTGCATTTTTTCTGGCAGTAATGGTGTGCCACGGAGAACTGGCTAAACACAGACCACATACCCAACACTTAACCACGTTTTACTTGATTATGTCATTTGCTGGTATGTTGGGAGGTATGTTTAATACCTTTGTGGCACCTTTTATTTTTAATGCAGTGTATGAATATCCCATTATGATTGTCGCTGCCTTAATGTTAAGACCAGGAATAATTACACAAAATTTGGGCAAGCATATTCTGTTTCCCACACTATTACTCTGCTCAGGTATGGGTATTTATTTATTCAGCGATAGCTTGTCACAAACAATAATATACAGTGCCACCAATGTGCTGATTTTATTGGCTGGTTTTAGCTATACCTTCCGTTCCCAACCTATTACCTTAGCTTTATTGACTGCTGTTATTTTATTTTTCACCTTGGGCATTCAACATTTAATGTCAAATATATTGCATCAACAGCGTAGTTTTTTTGGTGTATTATCGGTGAGAGAAAGCGTTTTGATGAATGAAAATAATCGTCCCGAAAGGTATCACGAATTATTTCACGGCACTACAAAACATGGTGCACAGCGCTTGGCGACACAGCTACAAACTACGCCTCTAACTTATTACAGTCGCCCAGGCCCTATAGGACAATTATTCAAGCTATTTGACAGTCAGAATAATGACTGGGAAATCGGTGCAGTGGGGTTGGGTGCAGGCACTTTGCTTTGCTATGCCAAGCCACAACAGCATTGGACTTTATATGAAATAGACCCGTTAGTAATTGAAGTCGCTGAAAATCCAAAATATTTTTCCTATTTAAAACACTGTAGCCAAAATTCAACCACAGTGGTGGGAGATGCGCGTTTATCTTTAGCTAATGAAAAAGACCAGCACTTTGATTTGCTGATTATGGATGCTTTCAGTTCTGACTCTGTACCGACACACCTGCTAACAAGAGAAGCAATGGCTTTGTATTTTGCAAAACTAAAACCGAATGGTATTTTGGCGTTTCATATTACTAACCGACATCTTGAGATAAAAAAAGTAATTTCAGATCATGCAAGTCATCTAAAATTATCGGCATTAATTCAAGAATATAAACCACAAAAGCAACCGCCGTTAGTTATTGCAGCAGATTGGGTGGTGATGGCAAGAAAACCTGAAACATTAAATACATTGGCTCAAAGCCGATTGGGAAATTGGCAAAAACTACCTTTGTATTTTAATATAAAACCGTGGACTGATGATTTTACTAATATAATTGGAATTTGGAAATAATATGGCGTTGACATTAAAACAACTCGCTCAGCAATGTGATGCTGAAATACCAGCTAATCAATCGTCTGTAAAAATTAATGCAGCCGCAGATATTATGACTGCAACCAGTAATCAGGTCACTGTTTTAAGTAGCCCAAAATATCTAAAGTATTTAACAAATACGCAAGCTTCTGCTTGTTTCGTTAACAGAGATATAGGTATTAAAGAAGCACCAGAAAAGCTTATTTTTTTGTACTGTAAAGACCCTGAAATCAGTTTTTTGAATGCGATTCATGCATTACACCCCAAAATAGAATATAGCCGTTCAATATCAAAACAATCGCTTATCGCAGAAAATGTAACTCTGGGTAAAAACATTAATATAGGTGCTTTTTCAACAATAGAGCAAAATTCAACAATTGGTGATGATACCGAAATATATGCCAGTGTTAATATTGGTCGTAATGTCTGTATCGGCAAAAATTGTAAACTCTATCCAAATGTTGTGATTTATGACGATACTGTCATTGGCAATAATGTCACCATTCATTCAGGTGCCATTATTGCTGCCGATGGGTTTGGTTATAAATATAGAAATAATGAACACGTTAAAGTACCTCATGTTGGTAATGTAGTTATTGCTGACAATGTAGAGATTGGTGCTAACACCTGCATTGATAGAGGCGCTTTAGGTTCAACAACAATAGGTGCTGGCAGTAAAATAGATAATTTGGTGCAGTTAGGACACAATAATACAGTGGGTCGAAATGTGATTATTTGTGGTCAATCAGGTATTTCAGGTTCCTGTACGATAGGGGATGGAGCTGTTCTTGCGGGAAGTTCAGGCGTTGCTGATCATGTTACTATTGGGCAACAAGCCGTTATTATGGCAAGGTCAGGAGTAGGCAGTGATATAGAGGCTGGATCACAGGTTTTTGGCTTTCCTGCGAAAGATAAAAAGGTGGCATGGCGTGAGTTAGCCTCTTTAAGTAAGTTGCCCCAATTATTTAAGAAATTTAAAGGTTTAGAAAGCAGAATTAGTGAGCTTGAGAAGAGCGAAGGACTCAAGACTAAAGACTAAAGACTAAGAACCCTTTGATTTTTGACTAAACGTCATTCCCTAAGTCTTTTCTAGTTTTAAATGCCTGGATTCCTGCTTAGAACATGCAGGAATGACGGACGGTTTGTGAAATATTGAAGTATAAAAACTTAACGTTTTGAATATTGAGGACGTTTTCTGGCTTTATGTAATCCCACTTTTTTACGTTCAACACAACGTGAATCACGAGTGACATAACCCGCCGCTCTTAATTGAGGGCGAAGTTCTTCATCAAAATCCAGCAATGCTCTAGTTAAGCCGTGACGAATTGCACCTGCCTGACCAGAAGGACCACCGCCTTTAACGATGACATTTAAGTCAAAGCCAGATGTTTTTTTAAGAAGTTCCAGAGGTTGCTTGGCAATCATTTGATCTGTTTTACGACCAAAATAGTCTTCTATCGGTTGGCTATTAATAGTGAATTTTCCTGATCCAGCGACTGCGTAAACTCGTGCTACTGCACTTTTACGTCGTCCTGTTCCATAATACTGAGCTGCCATGGTATTTATCCTAATTCTAATACTTTGGGTTGTTGTGCTTGGTGGTCGTGGTTAGATCCTGCATAAACTTTAAGTTTTTTGAACATAGCACGACCTAATGAGTTTTTAGGTAACATACCTTCAACCGCTTTAGTGATAATGCGGTCTGGGAATGTACTTCTTAATTTTCCTAAACTTACAGTTTTTAAATTACCAATATAGCCCGTATGGTGATGGTACAGTTTGTTGTTTTCTTTGTTACCTGTAACCCCGATTTTTTCTGCGTTGATTACAATAATGTAATCGCCAGTATCGACGTGAGGTGTATATTCTGGTTTATGTTTACCACGGAGACGTTTTGCAATTTCGCTAGCAAGGCGACCTAAAGTCTTACCTTCTGCATCAACCACATACCAATCGCGTTTAACTTCTGTTGACTTTGCACTAAATGTTTTCATTATTACTTTAGTATCTTTATAAGGCTATAAAAAAAGCGAGGATTCTACTGCAATTTTTAATATCATTCAAGTTTATTTATAATTTTATTTTTAAAGCATGTAGTTTTCGATAGAGATGTGTTCTTTCCATGCCTACTGCTACTGCTAATTTGGCGACACTACTGCCTGTTTTTTCAAAATGATATTCTAAATAAGACTTTTCAAAATGCTCCCTTGCCTCTTTTAAGGAAAAATTAAAAAACTCTGGAATAGATACATTAAGTAGCGGTTTTTCAATATTTGAGCCTAACGCTTTTTTTGTTTCATCCAGTTCTATATCATCACCTGCACCTAAAATCATAAGACGTTGAACCAAATTTCTGAGTTCTCTAACATTGCCTGGCCAAGTATAGTTTCGCAGGTAGTTTTGTGCAGCAATAGAAAATTTTCTAAAAGGTAGTTTTTCTACATGAATAAAATGATCAATATAAAAATTGAGTAGTGCAGGGACATCTTCACCATGCTCTCTTAGGGGGGCAATTTCTATCGAAACTTCATTTAATAAATAATACAGATCTTGACGAAATCGTTGCGCATTCACTTCTTCTTGTAATATTTCTCGCGTTGAGGCGATCACTCTTATATCAACACGAACGGGGTCACTGCCTCCCACCCTAAGAAACGAGCGTGACTCTAAAGCACTCAATAAGCGTGCTTGGGTTTCTAAATCCATACCGGCAATTTCACCCAAAAACAAGGTACCGCCTTGTGCTTGCTCAAGTAGCCCTTGATATATTTTGCCATCTTTCTCTTTACCAAAAAATTCTACCGCTGAATTTTCAGGGGAAATGCTACCCACAGTAACGTCAATAAACGGGCCTTCACGACGACTGGTATTATTATGTAAATAATGTGCAAATAGCTCTTTACCAACGCCAGCCTCACCCAACAATAACACTTTGGCATTATGTTGAGATAAACGTTTTAACTGATCTTTGGTACGTTCGATAACGGCACTTTTACCAACGGGTGCAACGTCGAGCATGAGTTGGTATTTAAGTCCTGCATTTTCTTGTTGTAATTGACTGGTCTCTAATGCACGCTCAACCGTTAACAGTAATTTTGCTAATGACAATGGTTTTTCTAAAAAATCATAGGCACCGAGTCTTGTTGCTTCTACCGCTGATTCGACTGAGCCATGACCAGACATCATAATAACAGGGCAAAGGGGATTGCTTTCAGCTTCCCATTCTTTTAACAAAGTGATGCCATCGGTGTCAGGCATCCATATATCCAGTAAGATCAACTGAGGTTCGCACTGCTTTTTGGCTAGTTTAGCCGCTGTGGCATTTTCAGCCATTTCAACCTGATAGCCTTCATCTTCAAGGATTTCTGAAACCAGTTGTCTAATATCGGGTTCATCATCAACGACTAAAATATAGGGTGATTTTGTGCTCACTATTGCTTCCTAAATTGTGGGTAATTGGATAATAAAACCAGAGCCGTAATTATACGTTGTATCTACCCAGATTACACCGCCATGTTCCTCAATAATTTTTTTAACGATTGCAAGACCTAAACCTGTACCTTTACCTTTAGTGGTTACATACGGTTCAAAAATATTGTTAATCTGTTGTTTATCAAGTCCAGAGCCATTATCATAAATGGCTAG
Source organism: Methylococcales symbiont of Iophon sp. n. MRB-2018 (assembly GCA_003666325.1). GTDB lineage: Bacteria > Pseudomonadota > Gammaproteobacteria > Methylococcales > Methylomonadaceae > QPIN01. Next base: position 6,093 of record QPIL01000093.1, on the reverse strand, counting down.
TTCAGCATACTCCGAGTTATTGTGTAATACCTTGTTCAGTTTTATTTCTATTTGACCATTATCTGTAATAGCTTCTTGCGCATTTTTAATCAGATTATGCAACACTTGCCGAATGCTGATAGGATCGGCATTTATCACCACATCTTCAATTTGAAAGCTGGTCTTAGTGTTAATGTTTGGTAATAAATAAAGGGCTAATACTTCATCAATCATCTGCTTAAGGTTGATATTTTCTACTTGTTTCTTACTAGGCTTGGCATATTCGGAGAAATCATCAACCATTGATTTCAAAGCTTCTACCTGATTTACAATGGTTTGTGTTGATCGCTGCAAAATCTGCGCTGATTTTTCAGATAATTCACTCGATAATTTATGCTGTAAGCGTTCAGCAGCCAGTTGAATGGGCGTTAACGGGTTTTTAATTTCATGCGCCAAACGTCTGGCAACCTCACCCCATGCCGCATTTTTTTGGGCTTGAATTAAATCAGTCACATCATCAAAAACAACAATAGCACCCATACCCCCTCCTGAAGAATCAAATAAAGGCGTACCTCTACACAGCAATTCCTGACGACCATTAGTGCCTAAAAAAGCAAACCTCCGCTCCCAAATATCTTCTGCCTGTTGTAATAACTTTTGTATAGTGGTCAAAAATTGTGCTAATTCTTCATGTTTGTTTGCAATATCTAACAATGTTTCCCCGACAAAATGCCCCACATGGATATGCAATATTCTGTAGGTTGCCAGATTGGCTGTACGAATTTTATGACTATCACTAAAACTGATTACACCTGTTGTTAAATTAGATAATACAGTTTCTAGGTAGGCGCGTTGATGTTCTACCTCAATACTTGCTGTACGGGTTTCATCTCTTGATTTTGCAATGCGCAGGGTCATGGCATTAAATGACCCCACCAAAAAACCCAAGTCATCTTTAGACATCACCGAAAGCTGTTGCTCATAATTGCCACTAGCAACCTCTTGTGTGCCTTTAACCAGCTCTTTAACGGGAGCAACAATATTTCTGATACTAATAAAAGCGATCCAGATAGCAGCGAGCAGGCTTAATAACAAAACTAAAGATAAAACCAGAACAAAACTGGTTTTTAAAGAGTCGCGTAAAAAAGACATTTCCTGAAAACGGATAAATGCAAAATCAATTGAATCGGTAAGGTCAGCAATGCGTAAGGGAACATGAAATAAAGCCTGCAAATAACGGGGTTCATCATCGCTTACGGAGACAATAACATGAATATATAAGCCATCATTTTCACTGGGACTTAGGGCATAATATTCTTGATTTTGTCGTGTTTGTAGCCAGATATGTTCTTCGGGTAGTTTAGGTATTATATTGCTGGGATCTATACTATTTGACGCAATTATATGTCCTTGACGTGAAAACAGAGTAATTTCTGTAGCATCAATTTTTTCTCGCAGTTCGCCCATTTCCAAAGTGATTAAGGTCTTGGATTTGCCGCTGAGTTCTTTGCCAATCTGTCGCGTTTGTTTTAAATGTAACCGCATTCTATGATCCAGTGACACTTCGCTAAGCTCTATAGCATCTTCCATGGCTCTGTCTATTTCTACATTAAACCAGCTATCTATGCCTTGGTGTAAAAATTGAACAGAAAAATAAAAAACAATAACAGCAGGTGCCATCGCTAATAAAACAAATAAGGAAACCATGCGAGTGGTCAGTCTGGAACCTGCTTCTCTTTTTTTTAATTCACGTAGCAGAGAGTAGATATTGATACCGATGAGAAAAAATAATGTTATTGAACTCAGGCTATTTCCCAGTAGCAACCAGGAATACATTTCATTTAGCTCCGAAGACTCCTGAGTTGCGCTACTCATCAACTGTAATGACAGGAGAATTAAACCAAATAAAAGTAGGATAAAAGCTCTAAACGGTATTTTTAATTTTGTAATTGCCATAGTGTCTGGGGACTGGATAGCGCCCATTCTGAGTCAAAGTATGAAGTGGGACGTAAGGGCGTTGGTAAACTTTCTCGATTAAACTGTGTTTGGATGTTGACAGTATACTTTATATCGTTTTGTAAACGCTGTTTCTCAATAAGTTTGAGATCGCGAATTTTAGACATGAAGTCCAAGGCAACAATTAAGCTTGAAAACATGTTTTTTTTGCCATTACTGGATGTAACTACGCTATACAAATTCAATAAAGCATGATTTCTAATTTGATAATTAATGCGTATTTCTTCTATAACATCATCCCAAAAAACACCGTTTTTTTGAACTTTGATAGTTACAACCCAGTTTAGTGGAATACCTTTTTGTATCGCTTCTTTTGCGGTTGGACTCAGATGATAATCAATATCTGCGTTTAACTCATAAGTGATACCTTGGAGAGCAACTGTCACATTTTTTATTGCAGATGAAAAGTCCTTAGAATGCGCTTGCTGGAATACCAAGTTAAAAAAAAGGATGACTAGACACAATAAATTATAATTTGAGTAGTTTGGCATAATAAAAATTTATCTCTATCAAAATCAGCAGTTCTGCCAAATTTTTTTAGCCCCAGTCGACATTAATCATAATCACTTCAGAGGTATAGAAACCTCAGCATTTGCTGTCAAAAATATTTTAATATGCTCTTTTTTTTGGGCGATTTGACGACCTAGTATGGTTTGAATTTTTTCTGTTATGTGTTGGTTTTTTTGCTGCCTTATGCTTACTAGAACGATCGGTTAAATGGGTTATAGGTACTGGCTGACTGGGAACAAAATCCGTTTCAATTTCTCGTACTAAAGTTTGTTGAATCAATTTTTCTATGTCAGAAAGGAATTTTACTTCATCAGCACTGACCAAAGAAATAGCCTCTCCTAGAGAGCTTGCCCTGCCCGTTCGCCCAATCCTGTGTATATAATCTTCAGGAATATTAGGTAATTCAAAGTTAACTACATGCGGTAACTCAATAATATCAATCCCTCTTGCCGCAATATCAGTCGCAACTAAAACACGAGTTTCATTGGCTTTAAATCCAGCCAAGGCGCGAGTTCTAGCACCTTGACTTTTATTACCATGAATTGCCACTGCCGAAATACCATCCTTTTGCAATTTTTGAGTGAGCCGATTGGCACCATGCTTAGTGCGTGTAAAGACTAACACCCGATCCCAGTTATTGGTACTAATTAAATGGCTCAGAAGTGCAGTTTTCTTGCTTTTATCTACCTCATAAATTGATTGCTTAACGCTTTGTGCAGCCGCATTTCGTGGGCTCACTTCTATTTGAACCGGATTTTTAAGTAATTTATCCGTCAACCGACGAATATCTTCTGAGAATGTGGCTGAAAACAACAAGGTTTGCCGGGTTTTAGGTAACAAAGCCAGAATTTTTTTTATGTCTCGGATGAACCCCATATCCAGCATTCTATCTGCCTCATCTAATACTAAAATTTCGACTTGTGAAAACTTTAGTGCCTCTTGATTGTACAGATCAATTAAACGTCCTGGCGTTGCCACTAATACGTCAACGCCTTCGCGTAATATATTAATTTGCGGATTAATTTTAACACCACCAAAAACCACTGTAGATTTTAGTGCAACATGCTGACCATAGACCGTTACACTATCTGCAACCTGTGCAGCTAATTCCCGCGTAGGTGTTAATACTAAAGCACGAATATGCTTAGATTTAACTCTTTCGCCATTATCAAGACGCTGCAATAAAGGCAAAGTAAAACTGGCTGTTTTTCCCGTACCTGTTTGAGCGGCGGCCATAACATCTTTACCCGCTAAAATAATCGGTATTGCTTCGCTCTGAATAGGGTAAGGCTTGTTGTAACCCTTTTCTTCAAGAGATTGGAGTAGAGGTGCAGAAAGTCCTAAAGAGGAAAATGTCATAAAGTAAACTCAGTATCGGTGAGGAATAAATTCAAGGTGAAAACCAGTAAAACCAATAATTGACTGGCATGATAAAAATAAATACTGGATTATACAATAGCTAAATTCCTAGTTTTTATAATTTTAGCAATTTGATCCAAATCAACATATTGAAAAGCCGCTAAATCGTTAGTTTCTGCTGATAAAGAAATTATTGAAGGAATATACGCTGATATAGCACCTGCTTTTACCGCTGCCTGTATCCCTATCATTGAATCCTCAAGAACCAAACACTGCTTAACTGGCGTTGATAATGCTTTGGCAGCCGCTAAAAAAATATCAGGCTCAGGTTTACCCTGTTTAACCTGATCACGACAGATAATTATTGAAAACAGATGACCTAAGCCTGCTAATTCAAGACTTTCTTTTGCATTTTTTTTATAACTATTGGTTGCCAGACAAAAAGGTATACGCTTACTTTTTAACTGCTCTACACAATTTAAAAATCCTTTTTTTACTGGAATACCCTGTTGCTCAACATGCTCTCGCCAATATTGCCTACTGCATTGATTAAAACGCTGTAAATTAAAATTAGTGCCACAGTGCATTAATAATTTTTGTTTAACATCCTGAAAATGAAGCCCTGAGAGAGAGAAACAAAATTCATCTGACAGTTCATATCCCATCACTGATGCTGCCTGTTTCCATGCTCTGAAATACACCGACTCTGTATCTAATATCAATCCGTCCAGATCAAAAATAACGGCTGAGAATTGAGGGTAGTTATTATAATTGTTCATCTACTACTTTTATATATTCATCCTCTGCCTCACGGGTAGAACCCACCACAATGCGTTTATCTCCATCGCTGCCCTGTTCTAATAAACCAGCCACTTTAATCCACTCTCCCGCTTTTGCTTGTCCTGTGTATGTCGCTGTATAACAAACCACCGTATTAATATTTGGATATATTATGGTATATAACGACGGATAATCGAAAGCTAAAGAAGCATCGCTCACTTGAGCTACAATGGTGATGCTTTCTAATTTCTTGTATTGATTCACGTCATCCTCAATAGCATGGCTGATAAAACTTAAATCCACTTTTCTTTTGTTTATCAGCACTTTATTAAACTTACGCTGTTCGTGCCAACAATACTCATCCATTGTTAAGTCGCAATTCCTACGCAGATAAGATGTTTGCCAGTCATTTTTACTGAGCGCAACACATTCACCTTGTTGTATTAATTGGCTACATATTCGCCTAGCCAAATGAAAAGTCTCTCTACAATAAAAAACCAGATCAATATCTGAATCAATATGCTGGGCAGCGATTAAGATAGAACCGGTGACCCCTACCCCATCTAAATCCAGCCCTTCCCTCTGCAACAGCTTACAAAGTAATATCAGATCATTTTCTATCGGATCAGGTCGTTGCTTATTATACAATTCTTTAAGTTTAGATCGTGGCTGGTGATGTTGAGTAACTAGCCCTGTGGGAACCGCATGTAAATAGGCATCTTTATTGGCTGAATAATGTAAATAGTGAGGATAGGTCTTTGATAAAATTTGATTAGCTACTGTGGTATCCACTTTTTTCCATTGTTGATTATTTTTAATATAGCGTAAGAAACAGAGTATTTTTCCTTGCTCTATACCACTTTCCACCACTGCAAAAACAAGACCTTCAACCGTTTCTATAAAATCCTTGGCTAAAAATAATTTTTCCTGAGATTCATGTAATCGTTGACGCATAATGAGACCTCAGCATAACTCTGGACTGGATAAAAAAATGATAGAACTTATCTATTATTTTATTCTAGCCTATTCCCATACTTACCCCATCATTTTTAATTAAATAGTCAGCTTTTAAAAACACAGCAACCATCTAATTTATAACAATAAATTAAACAAAGCCATAGATAAAACAAGCAGTATTTGGTAAAATAACGGCTATTTCTTGGTCGTTTTGCTGATAAAACATACTAACAAAATCAACCCCGCCCAGACTTTAATACCCATAAGAAATCACCAAAAACCAAGGGGTCTTTAGATCCGTAGGGTGCGTTCCACGCACCAGATCTAATCAAAAATCAAGGGGTCTTTAGTCATTAGTAGTTCTGCCCAAATTCACACATAGAGTCTCAATTTTGATTTTCAGCCATTAAATGCCCGTTTTTTTGTTGATTTAGCGGCGGTAATTAAATTTTCGAGATCTATTTTCTCGCAATGACATAAGGTTTGGTTTTT
>QPIL01000094.1 GCA_003666325.1 Methylococcales symbiont of Iophon sp. n. MRB-2018 | reverse complement strand
GACTCGACAACTTCTAGGGTGATAACCCTAAAAGATTTACTTATTGACGTTTTTTTTGATTCTACTTCCGAAAAAGTGTCCTCTAGAATTGACGTGAATATCGTGTCGAATATTTTTTACTACAGCTAAATATCCAGCACAAGTACCCACACAAATTATTTCGATTATATTGTTAAAAAGCCTAAGGAGCATCAGTTCCTTATCTAGCTAAACAGCCATTGTTGCCACTGCTCCGCTAAGTCCGACCATTATAAGGATTTTTTATTGTCCGTCAATTGTTTATTTTACAGTTAAGAAAATTCCTGCGCATAACGAGACCTCAGCATAACAGCAATCATCTTGTTTATTATTGCTTTGTGGGGGGAGGGGAGGAATTATTACTTATTTTCTAATAATGCGGAGGAACTTCAAGCCCAGTATCAATCATTTCATTTTCACTTATGGTTTTTATACGTTTAACTAGCAACTTACAGGTTTCTTCTAACCGGCTTATTTGAGTTTGCTGTTCAATAACTATTGCATTCAATGTTTGTAATAAATCTTCTTGGTAGGCTAACTTAATTTCAAGTTCGGTAAAACGCTCTTCATTCACTCTGTATTTCCCATGTTTTCTTTCAAGCCTGCAAATGGATTAAAGGTTGCACCCGCCGTTTGTTGTTCACTAGATAATGCATCACTACCATATCGCACTTGTTCTTCAAACCGAGCATGTTCATTATCATGACAATAAAGACATAATAATTCCCAATTGCTGCCATCTTGTGGATTATCATCATGATTATGATTTTTATGATGTACCGTTAATTCACGCAAGTTAGCATGGGTAAATTCACGCGCACAACGACCACAAACCCATGGGTATAGTTTTAGTGCTTTTTCTCTGTAATTTTTTTCACGCTCTGCTTTATATTTCCGAGCTTGTGCAATTAACTGATCTGTAGATGATGTTTTTGTCATAATTTAACCCTTAATTACAGCTACTTTTCTGCCAAATTGTTTGCTGAATAATTCTGCTAATCTTGTTAAGAGCATCTTGCCACTTCAGGTGTTTTTTACCTGCACTAATTCCATGCCATGGATGTGCCTTATGCACTGTCACCCTTGTTTTTTATCCACCTGTCGCGCTCATATATCTTAAAATAATAGGTTGCTCATGTAGATCAAACTCGTGCTTTTCAGGTTTAATTTGCATGGCCTTAATAATACTTTCTTTCAACTTTTCCATATCCCCTGGGTTTGATCTAATGATTTCTTTTAAGTCAACTGAATGTTCATTGCCCAAACAAAGCAATAATCGACCCTCTACTGTTAGCCTGACTCTATTACAATTACTACAAAAATTAGCACTATGTGGAGAAATAAATCCAACCCGCGTTTGCGAATCTTTTACCTTATAGTAAACGGACGGTCCTCCCGTTTTATAGGGAACGGCTGTTAATTCAAATTTTCTGCTTATATCTGATCTAATCAAATCGCTGGAGTAATAGACTTCTGCTCTATCGTGTCCATCAATGATACCTAAAGGCATTTCTTCTATAAAACTGATGTCAATTTGATTATCAACCGCATATTGAACTAAATCAATTACTTCTCGATGATTCCTGTTTTTTAAAATAACGGCATTTATCTTTATCCCATCAAAACCCGCTTTTTTTGCTGACTGAATCCCTTTTAATACTTTATTTAAATCCCCTGTTCGCGTCATTTGTTTAAATTTTTCACTATCCAGAGTGTCTAAACTAATATTTACTCGCTTAACACCTGCTTCTTTAATAGCAACTGCCATTTCTTCTAGTTTCGAAGCATTTGTTGTTATCACTAATTCATCAAGTGTTTTGATTTCTCCAATTTCCTGTAATAATTTTAAAACACCCTTTCTAATCAGAGGTTCCCCTCCTGTAATCCGTATTTTTTTTACGCCTAATTCTGCAAACGCTTTTGCTATAAACCCCAGCTCTTCCAAAGTCAAAATTTGAGCTCTAGGTAAAAAAATCATTTTTTCTGACATACAGTAGACGCATCTAAAATCACATCGATCGGTAATTGATACCCGTAAATAATCAATGGTTCTACCAAAACGATCTAGCAACAGGGGTGTATCTGAAGAAAAAGACATAAAATCAACAAAAGTTAAAGACATAAGCGGATAATTTTATCATAATTAATATTCCTTCTCGCATCTACAGTCAGCTATCGCTAAAATAGCCTGTCATAGCAAAACACTTAATAATAAAATGAAACTTAAAATTACCCTACTGGCATTAAGTATACTCTTTTCGGGTAACAGTTATTGTACTGAAAAGCTAACTATTCGATTAGGGGTATTGACCTCTGGTACAGTTAACTGGGAGTTATCTGCACTAAAAAACCTTAATTTACTAGAAAACTCTAATTTCCAGCTTGAGATACACCCTGTCGCCAACCCACAGGCAGGTAAAATCGCATTACAAGCTGGTGCAGTTGATGTCATCGTCTCTGATTGGGTTTGGGTCTCTCGACTTCGTTCTACAGGTGCTGACTTTACCTTTTATCCCTATTCAACCACTTCAGGTGCCTTGATAGTACCTGAAAATAGTAACATTCGATCGCTACAAGATTTATCTGGAAAAAAACTAGGTATTGCAGGAGGTGAGCTGGATAAAAACTGGTTACTTTTACAAGCATTAGCACAACAGCAGTATAAAATTAATCTTAACCAATCTGTTGAAAAAGTTTACGCTGCACCACCTTTGTTAAACCAGCAAATTATTCGTGGGCGCGTTGATGCCGTCATCAATTACTGGCATTTTTCCGCAAAACTAGAAGCTCAAAACTATCGCCAAATTATTAATGGTAAAGAAATATTACAACAACTTGGAATCAAACAAATAGTGCCTACATTAGGCTACGTTTTCAATCGTCAGTGGGCTGTTCAATATAAAACGGAAATCAATCAATTTCTTAAATCCACCCAATCAGCAAAAAACCAACTATGCCAATCAGATAGTGTATGGGCAGACATCGTCTCATTAACTCGTGTTAAAGACCCGATAACTCAAACTATATTACGTCAACGTTATTGCCTAGGACGGATACAACAATGGGGCAAACAAGAACAGCAAGCTGCTGAAAGAATCTATACCCTTTTAAAAAACCTAAGCAATAAAAGGCTCACAGGGCATTCAGATACACTACACACGGGGACATTCTGGACTATAGATGAACCTTAATAAAACCTTATCCAGCTTTTCCTTATTGCTATTTATATTAATATGGCATGGTATGGCCTTTTTTGTTAACGATAACACCTTACCTTCTCCTGTTATAGTTGTTGAGGTTTTATGGAAAGAAGTCGTTTCAGGTGAACTCCCGCGTCATTTGGGTATCACCTTGCAAAGGCTCATTATTAGTTTTTCTATTGCTATGTTACTAGGCTGCGCCATTGGTATTACATTAGGTATCAATAAAAAGCTTAATGCTTTTTTTGATAACTGGCTGGTCATTTTTTTAAATATACCTGCACTGGTCACCATTATCCTGTGTTATGTCTGGTTTGGCTTAATAGAGTCTGCTGCCATTCTTGCCGTTGTTATTAATAAATTACCCAATGTCATCGTCACCATTAGAGAAGGTGCCAAGGCATTGGATAAAGATTTATTGGAAATGGCGACCTGTTATAAATTTAGTAAAACAAAAACCTTTATTCATGTTATTTGGCCTCAACTTCACCCTTTTGTGATGGCTGCCACGCGCACTGGACTCGCTTTAATCTGGAAGATCATTTTAGTGGTTGAACTACTAGGTCGTAGTGACGGCATGGGCTATCAATTGCATTTGTATTTTCAAGATTTTGATGTTGCCCACATTTTAGCTTACACAGTAGCTTTTATCACTGTCATTCAAGCTATAGAGTTACTTATTTTAAAACCCATGGATCAACAAGCTATCCGGTGGCGACGATGAGCGATATTCTAATTAATATCAAACACAAACACTATGATTCAACTCAGCACGACACCATAGAAAATCTTAAATTTTCTCTACCCTCTAATGAGTTTATCTGTCTCATTGGTCCCTCTGGCTGTGGCAAAACAACATTACTTAATATCATTGCTCAATTAGATAATGATTTTGAAGGCGAAATATCACAAGATGGGCAAGCATTACATCCTAATATTGGCTATATTTTTCAGAATCCGCGTTTATTACCTTGGCGAACCGTAAAAGAAAATATTGAACTGGTTTTAAACCAAGGACAATCATTTAACTGTGTCAATCTATTACTTAAAAGCATGCAGTTAGAAGAGTCTAAAAATAAATATCCAGAACATCTGTCTCTGGGTATGAGCCGACGTGTTTCTATCATTCGCGCTTTTGCCATCAATCCTAAAATTTTATTGATGGACGAACCTTTTGTCTCTTTAGATGCGCCGACTGCACGACAAGTGCGCGAATTATTAATCAAGCTATGGTTGCAACGACCCCATACTATTTTGTTTGTCACTCATGACTTACGAGAAGCCATAACATTAGCCGATCGACTGGTTTTTCTATCACCATCACCCATGTCTGTTATTAGCGAAATCAAAGTAGACATTGCTAGAGAAAATCGCAACAGTGAAAATGAGATTGAAGGTTTTCGACAAAAGTTATTGCAGAATTATCCAGAAATTAACGATCTATTATAGCTAGAGACCTCAGCTACTAAAAAAGTATGGATAATATTCTCAACAAAACAGTTGCAGACAAAAATAAAATACAGGATACTTAGAAACAAGTCCTAAATGTAATGCCATATTCACTCTGTAGTCAAATCACTGGAATTTAAAAAAATGAAAAGAAAAACATTAGTCTTGCTATTTGCTGTCACACTCTCTAGCCCACTTGGCGTTATAGCTGACAGTCGATACCCTGCTGCTGACTTCAAACCCATTATTATTTTTGTTGCTGAATCGGTAAAATCGAATAATACTTCAACAAATTCTTCTGCTTTTGACGCTAATTATCCTGCCGCTAACTTTCAGCCTAAAATTCTTTTTATTGCTGCCTCTGCAAATAAATCAACAGCTGAAACATCTTCTTTTGATCCCGCTTTTCCAGCGGCTAATTTTGAGCCTAAAGTCATTTACCCTTAATTTTCTCAAAATAACGCAAACAGATAATCACTATTGACTAAACAAGACTTAAACCGACATTCCCAGATCGTACCTTTTCGACTTCGCACTGCATTAAAATGACGTATATAGTCAAGTCTTTAAAAAGACTTAGGACTAAGGGCTAAAGACCCCTTGGTTTTTGGTAATTTCTAGCACCAGATCCGTAGTAGTTCTCCCCAGCAAGCAAGGGCTTTTAAGCCCTCTCCGGAGGGAGAGGGTTTGGGTGAGCGGGAAATAAAAAAATCAAGGGGTCAGGCTGAACCCTTGATTTCCAACAACAGACACTACTTTTTTTTATTGTGTCTAACCAATCGCTTACGTTTTTTTAACTGATATTCTGTCAATTTATTTTTTTGCCCTTTAAAAGGGTTTTCTGCTGATTTTAATACTATTTTTATGGGGGTTCCCTTAAGCTCTAATTGGTCTCTAAAATAGTTAATTAAAAAGCGTTTGTATGCATTGGGCAATGTATCTGTTTGCACGCCATGGATGACAACCGTGGGTGGGTTTCTTCCACCTTGATGTGCATATTTGAGTTTGATTCGCCTACCTTGAACCAAAGGGGGTTGATGCGCTGCAAGTGCTTGTTTTAAAATTCGCGTTAACACCGGCGTTGACATATCAACCATGGCTGCATCATATAGCTCATGAACTACATCAAACAACTTACCCACACCACTGCCATGTAATGCTGAAATAGGATGCTTTTCAGCAAAATCCAAAAAAGGCAATTTAATGTCTAACTGTTTTTTAATCAGGTTTTTTTGATCGATACTGGTGCCATCCCATTTGTTCAAGCCAATAATTAGTGCTCGCCCCGCTTCTAAAACCATCCCTAAAAGACGTGCATCCTGATCAGTAATCCCTTCCCTAGCATCAATTAAATAGATCACTATATTTGCTTTTTCTACTGCTTGTAAGGCTTTAATGATACTGAATTTTTCAACAACCAAGGTTACCTTGGTTCTCCTGCGTATTCCAGCGGTATCAATTAAGGTAAACTTCTGCCCATTCCTTTCAAAAGGAATATAAATACTGTCGCGCGTTGTACCTGCCTGATCAAATACAACTACACGTTCTTCACCTAGTAAGCGATTGACTAAAGTAGATTTTCCCACATTGGGTCTCCCCACTACAGCAATGCTAATGCCTTTATCTTCTTCTTCGGTTTTTTCTGTAGCAGGAAATAAAGCATCAATTTGAGTTAATAACTCACGCACACCGCTACCATGACTTGCTGATATTTGTGCAGGCTCACCCAGTGCTAATGCGTAAAAATCAACGGTTGCAACTGCCGCATTCAATCCATCAATTTTGTTAATGACCAGAATGATCGGTTTGTTCAGTTTTCTCAATGAATCTGCAATCGCTTGATCAGAGCTATTCATTCCATCTCTGGCATCGACTAAAAAGAAAACAATATCTGCTTCTTCCAAGGCTAGTTGTATCTGTTTCCTGGCAAAAACCTCAATACCTTTATTTTCATCTGAAATGCCACCAGTATCAATTACTAGATAATCACGATTGCCTCTTTTAACCCGACCATATTTACGGTCCCGAGTCAGTCCAGGATAATCAGCAACCAGCGCGTCACGACTACGGGTCAAATAATTAAAAAGCGTAGATTTACCTACATCAGGTCTTCCAACCAGTGCAATAACAGGTAACATTTAAAATAATCTTGCTTTTAATGCACTGAGAGTACCGTCTTTTGAATAACTAAATACGGTGTCATCAACAACCACTAATTTAGCATCTATTCCTTGTCTTGAAACTTTAATTCGACCTAGTTGTCTGCCATCACTTCTTGCTAACCAATGAATATAACCTCTAAAATCACCGACAACTATGTACTCATCATAGGCAACGGGTGCTGTCAATGTCCGATGATTCAATTCATTTTGCTTCCAAAGTGAAGTGCCATTACGCTGATCCAGTTGCCAAACATGGTCTTCTGCATCACTAACGTATAAATAACGCCAGTCATAACTCAAACCCGAATAGGAAGAGACATCTTTATTACGCCAGAGCACATCACCATCAATCTCAAGTACAGCGGAAGTTCCCCCCTGAAAACTGGAAATAAAAATAACCCCGTCCGTTTCTACAGGGTCAACATCTAGGTCAACTAATCTTTCGATTTCTGTGCGTCCACTGGGAATGACAATACTGGTTTCCCAGATGTTTTTTCCATCAATCAAGCGTAAAGCAATTAATTTTCCATTGGCATAACCGATAATTACATGTTCGCCAACAATAATAGGCGAACCAGTCCCTCTAATACTTAATGCAGGCACACTACGTTCAAATAGCCAAAGTTCGGAGCCATCTTCTTCGCTTAAAGCAACGACTTTACCATCTGTTGTTCGTATAATAACAATCCCATTATCTATTACAGGATTAGCCAGTACTTCGCTTGAAACTAAAACCTGCCATTTCTGCAATCCTGTATCAAAATCCAAGGCAATGACTTCTGCATTGCTAGTTGCTAAAACAACCGTTTTACCTCCTATTCCTGGCCCTGCTGAAAAACTATAGTTAGTATCGGTCTCCCATATTAAATCACCTGTTTTTATATCTAGTGCTTGTACTGAACCCTTTCTTTCCGCTACTAATATTTTGCCATAGCTAATGGCTAAAACAAGATTTAAGAATTGTTCATCTGTACCAGCACCTATGCTTTCTTGCCATAATATATCTATTTCAATTTCTGCCTCATAGTCAACTAATTCAGCAGGCAGTATTTTATTATCGCTTCCACCGAGAAAATAACTGCTTACACCTGAAACTAGCTCAGTCCCTGCTTCAAAGGTTGCACAAGCTGACAATAGCAATGCAGTGATACTGGTTATAACAAAGGAAGTAAAATATGTTTTAATTTTTTTCATAAATTCTTTAATGTGTCAATTTCTATTCTTTAATCGATTCAACATTGGTATTACTTTCAATCATTTTGGCTTGAGTAATATCATTTAACTTGAATTGTAGTAAAGCAGATTTTCCATCCGCTCTTAAAGCCTGTTGATAGGCTGTACGTGCTTCACCCAAGCGATCTAAAGCGACATAAAGATCGCCTGTCAGCTCGTCATAATTGGCTAAAAAGCCTTCCACATCTGCTTTATCCACTTCTGCAATGAGTTGTAAACCACGTTGGTTTTCACCTTTCGCCTGTAATACTTTAATTAAACGAATTCTTGCTATATTTCTCAACTCTACTGAGCTTGCATCAATCATTAACTTTTCTAAAATGCCTTGTGCTGCATCCAAATCAGCCATTTGGATTTTAGTTTTAGCTAATAATAAACGGCTCAAAGTCACGTAAGTTGAATTTGAGTCGTGTTCTTCAATGCGCTCGGTGATTTTTTTAACAGAATCCTGCTTTTCTTCATCGATATTGACTAAAAGCTCATCAAATAGTGCCGAAACCTGCATGGCGTTATCTTTTTGTTGCTGTTGCCAATAATTCCCTCCAGTAATAATGAGTATGCCAGCAACAATACCTACTATGGTTGAAATCCCATTTTTTTTCCACCATCTTTTTATTGCTGCAACCTGTTCTTCTTCTGTATCGTAAATTTCCATTTTTTCTCTCTAAATTTAATGTTGTGATTGTTTTTATTAGTTTTAATTATTCTGTAGAAGACTAAGGCAACTGGCAACAAATAAGCCACCCGTCTTGTGGGTCTTTTTATCCATCCTAGGCGTTGTAACTTAGGTCACATAGCCTGCTATGCTCCTTTTGCTAACTAAATTAATTCTTTTAAAAATTGAATCGCTGCTTCAATGCTAACATTGATTTGCTCATCATTGGTTCTTAGTGGTTTTATACTCACCTCGGCCCTTGCCATTTCATCTTCTGCTAAGACAATGGCATAGGCGGCACCACTTTTATCGGCCTTTTTGAACTGACTTTTAAAGCTACCAGCGGCACAATTTACTTGTAATTTAATGCCGTTAACTTCATTTCTAATTTGCTCGGCTAAACGCAAGCCTTCTTTTTCTGCAGCAGCACCGACCCGAATCATATAAACATCAACCGTATTTTCAACCGCTATGCTATCTAATTGTTCCAGTAATAACAACAATCGCTCCATTCCCATAGCAAAACCTACCGCATGATTCGCTTTGCCACCTAATTGTTCAACTAGCCCGTCATATCGACCGCCAGCACAGACTGTACCTTGGGCACCCAAATCATTAGTCACCCATTCAAATACGGTTTTTGCGTAATAATCCAGACCTCTGACTAATCGGGTATTTATTTCATAGCTGACACCCAGTTGATCCAAAGTATCTGTTAATGTTTGAAAATGTTGCCGACTATCTTCTCCTAAAGAGTCCATTAATTCAGGTGCATCTTTTATCAGAGATTGCATCTCTTTATTTTTGCTATCCAGTATTCTTAGTGGATTAGTTTTAAGGCGAGACAAGCTATCTTCATCTAACAACGGCAGATGTTGCTTAAAGTAAGTAAGCAGTTTTTCTCTGTAAAGCAATCTTTCTTCTGTGCTACCTAGGGTATTAATTTCTAATTTTAATTTATCTCGGATAGCAAATTTTTTCCACATCCTGTCGGTTAGCAAAATGATCTCTGCATCAATATCAGGCCCAGGCATACCATAGGTTTCAACACCTAATTGATAAAACTGTCGATAGCGACCTTTTTGTGGCCGCTCATGGCGAAACATAGGTCCATAATACCATAGCCTATGAACTTGATTATGCAGTAAACCGTGTTCTAAACAGGCTCTTAAACATCCCGCTGTACCTTCTGGTCTTAATGTTAAGGAATCAGAATTGCGATCATCAAAGGTATACATTTCTTTTTCCACAATATCAGTCACTTCACCAATAGAGCGTTTAAATAGTTCTGTTTTTTCTACGATAGGTAGGCGAATTTCCTGATAACAGTAACTAGACATAACTTCTCTAATAATGCTTTCAGCATATTGCCAGCGTGGAGATTGTTCGGGCAAAATATCATGCATTCCTCGTATTGCCTGGACAGACTGATTATTCTTTGCCATTTATTCCGATTTTATTATTTATCAAGATTTTTTTTAAATTACTACAGCAGTTTCATACTTATTTAGGAAAATATAGCTATCAGAATAAACAGCTTAATAGAAACCTGAAAAATTCTATCACTTTTTTATCCGTTCCAGAGTTATGCTGAGGCCTCTAATAAGTTTTTATTGCAGCTTTCATCTGAACAGCTTGTTTGGATACAGGAAAAAGAGTAAACAATTTCTCTCTATAATAATCAGCCATTGCTTTGTTGCCTAACCCTCGTTCTGTTTGCACGGCATACCATAATGTTTCAGCTGTCTGCCTGGCTACAGCAAGATAACGTTGCAAAAAAGCACGCGCAGATAAATACCTTCTTTTGTCATAACTTATTTTCTGCATTTCCTGCAGTGCAGGTGAATATTGACTATTTTCTTGTAAGGCATGTCTAAAATTTGATTCTGCCAGCGTCTTGTCAGCATTTATTAATTGACAGCGTCCTATATTAGTGTACGCGAACCACTTTCTGTTATTAAGAGGCATTGTTAATGCTTGCTTTAATAGCTCAACACCCTTTTTATACTCGCCACTTTCACACAAAAAACGCCCATAATTATTTTTTATACTGAAATTATCTACAGCAAGACTAATCGCCCGTTTGTAATGTTTTCCCGCTAAACTATCTTGATCTAAGCGTTCGTGCAATACACCCAAGGCATTGTGTACTTCCGCATTGTTTGCGTTTAATTTTAAAGCAATATCCAGTTTTTCTTTTGCTGTCTTTATCATATTCATATCCAGATAACGAACGCCCATCTGTAGATATAATTGCGACTGTTCTTCAGTTGACATAGCTTTAGTGGCTTTACCAGCAGGGACACATGCAGGAATAAAAATACATAGCAAAGCAATGGTTAAGTAATTATAAATACGTTTAAACAGCATTTGTTAATCCCATTTGTTGTAGTTTTAAATGTCGCCGACTCTTATCTTTGACTTTTCCTACTAATTGACCACAGGCAGCGTCAATATCTTCTCCGCGTGTTTTTCGGATGGTGGTGATAATTCCCCCGTTGTAAAGAATATCTTTAAATCTGAAAATGGTTTGTTTGGATGAACAAACATAATCAGAATTTGGAAACGGATTAAAGGGAATAAGGTTTATTTTTGCAGGTACTTCTTTGAGTAATTTAAGTAATTCATTAGCATCTTGCATGCTGTCATTAATACCTTTTAGCATCACATACTCAAAGGTAATATGTTTTCTAGGGCCTTGCTTTGCATATTCTTTACATGCCGCCATCAATTTCTTTAATGGATATTTTTGATTAATCGGTACTAACTGGTCTCTTAATTTATCATTAGCAGCATGTAAGGACACAGCCATACTGACATCAGATGCTTCATTCAATCTGTTCATCGCAGGAACAATGCCTGATGTACTCACCGTCACTTTTCGTTTTGATAAACCAAAGGTAAAATCATCCATCATTAAATTCATTGCCGCTACCACATTATCAAAATTTAATAAGGGCTCACCCATTCCCATCATAACTACATTAGTAATTCTTTTGCTATCACCCAGTCTTTTTTGTGCCACATAAAGCTGACCAATAATTTCTGCCACTGAGAGGTTTCTATTAAAGCCCTGTTGTCCCGTTGAGCAAAAGGTACAGGCTAAAGCACAACCAATTTGAGACGATACACATAAAGTGCCTCGTTTTTCTTCTGGAATAAATACACTTTCAATGCGATTACCCAAACCCATTTCCAGCACCCACTTTGTAGCACCATCAGAAGCTATTTGTTCAATCAGAATTTCTGGTGCGGTAATCGTACAATGCGTATTCAAATAAGATCTTAACGATTTACTCAGATTCGTCATCTGATCAAAGTCAGTAATATTTTCCTGATATATCCATTTGAGTAGCTGAGTCGCTCTAAAGGGTTTTTCCCCCATATTGACAAAAAATTCGCCCAGTCCTTTTCTGTCAAAATTAAGTAGATTGACAAGAGGGACTGTTTTAGTTGTATTCATCAGCAAACATCAACACAACTGCAAGCAATCCGTCTAAAAATATTCAGTGCAGACAGATTGCTTTTTAAATGCCTATTTAATACCATTTTCGAGAATAAATAATATAATGAAATTTAGAAAATTCTATCGTTTTTTTTGCCCGTTCCAGAGCTATGTTGAGGTCTCGTATAATTTATCGAATACGCTCACAAAGCTCTTCATCTGAGAAGAAATATGAAATTTCGCGAGCCGCAGATTCTACTGCATCCGAACCATGTACAGCATTCTCATCAATACTTTCTGCAAAATCAGCACGAATAGTACCTGCATCAGCTTCTTTAGGATTCGTTGCACCCATTAGATCACGATTTTTTAATACGGCGCTATCACCTTCCAAAACTTGTACAACAACAGGGCCAGAAATCATAAAAGAAACTAAGTCATTAAAAAAAGGACGTTCTTTATGTTCCGCATAAAAACCCTCCGCTTTTTCTTTTGATAATTGTTGCATTTTTGATGCAATAACACGTAAACCATTTTTTTCAAATCGACTGACTATATCGCCAATTACATTTTTTGCTACTGCATCTGGTTTAATAATTGAAAAAGTACGTTCTATTGCCATTGTTTTTTAAAACTCCAGTTTTGTTATTTAATTTGAATAAGCAGATGCCAATGCATCTGCTGTTAATTTTTTTTGTATTTGAGACTTCGGCTTGCACAGGATTTTTATTCATCTTTAAGGTGCAACGAAGAGAGCAGGCTATGTGTCCTAAATTGCAACGCTTAAGATGAATAAAAAACCCACAAAACGGATGGGTTATTTGTTGCGGCTTGCCCTAGTCTTGAGCCTACTACGCGATCAAGGCATAAAATCTATATCTTCACCTTCAACGATAGGCACTATTAGGTCTTCCTGAGTAAGACCCAACGCCAATACAACAGGGCTTGCCACATAAATTGATGAGTAAGTACCAATACCTACACCTATTAATAATGCGATAGCAAAGTTATGTATAATCTCGCCGCCTAATACCGCTAATGCAATTAATACTAATGCGGTAGTAATTGAAGTCATTAATGTTCGGCTCAATGTTTGATTGAGTGAAATATTCATAATGTTTTCTGAACTGTCTTTGCGCAATGTTCTAAAATTTTCTCTGATTCTGTCATAAACCACAATAGTGTCGTTTAATGAATAACCAATAACAGCCAAAACAGCAGCTAAAACAGTTAAATCAAATTCCATTTGTAGGATAGAAAAAAAGCCCAGGGTAATAAGCACGTCATGAATTAACGCAACTACTGAGCCTAAAGAAAATTTGTATTCAAATCGCCAAGCCACATAAAGCAAAATACCAAAGATGGAATATAACAATGCCAAGCCACCATCTTCAGTGAGTTCATCACCCACTTGAGGGCCAACGAATTCCACACGACGTATGGTTGCAGGTTCAGCCGCATTTCGATTCACTGTTTCCAAAATTTTAGTACTTAACTCAATATTACTGACACCTTCTCTGGGTTTTATCCGAATCAGTACATCTTTGGTGGTGCCAAAGTTTTGTACAGTCGCATCTAAAAAACCTTCTTCATCAAGTGCAGCACGTAATACGGTTAAATCAGCGGCTTGTTGATAGCCGACTTCAACCAATGTACCCCCTGTAAAATCAATCCCTAACTTCATTCCATTAACAGCAAACGAAACGATTGAAGAGATTATCAATAAACTGGAAAAAACCAGCGCAATTTTACGCTTACCTAAAAAATCAATATTTTGTTTGAACATGTCTTGTTTTCCTGATTACACGGATAATTTATCAATGTGACGGTTGCCATAAACCCAGTTGATTATCATTCGTGTTCCCCAAATTGCAGTGAACAAAGAAACCAGAATACCGATAGATAAAGTCACCGCAAACCCTTTGACGGCACCGCCACCAAAACCAAATAAAACCAACGCCACCAATAAAGTGGTGATATTGGCATCAAGAATGGTCACAAAGGCTTTTTCATATCCGCTAAAAATGCTGGACTGAGGTGTATTTCCTGTTTTTATTTCTTCTTTAATCCGTTCAAAAATCAACACATTGGCATCAACTGCCATACCCACTGTTAATACAATACCAGCAATACCTGGTAAGGTCAGCGTGGCCTGTAATAAAGAGAGAACAGCGACAATAACAATTAAATTAAATGCCAATGCAATATTAGCTACCAAACCAAATGTTTTGTAATAGAACGCCATAAACACAAGCACTAAAATAAATCCTACAACAACAGACATCAAACCCTTATCAATATTATCTTGTCCTAAGCTGGGGCCGACTGTACGTTCTTCTACAATATCGACAGGAGCAGCCAAGGCACCCGCTCTTAGCAATAAAGCAAGATTGCGAGCTTCCATAGGACTATCCAAGCCTGTGGTCTGAAAACGCTTGCTAAAAGAGTCCCGAATAGTGGCAACACTAATAACTTTTTCTATTTTTTCTTTATGTCGAATTTTTTTACCATTGACTATCCGTGTTTCAGATTTATATTCCACAAATACCACTGCCATGGGTTTGCCAATATTTTTATGCGTCATATCACCCATTTTTTTGGCACCAATTCCATTTAAGGTAATAAACACAGCAGACGAACCTTGTTGATCAAAACCTGAAGAAGCGTCAACAACTTGGTCTCCCGTTACAATAACGCGACGCTTTAACAAGATAGGTGAGCCATCTTTTTCATAATAAAGACGTGATCCCACTGGAATTCGACCTGTAATCGCTTTTTGTACATCATGTTCAATATCAACCAGACGATATTCCAGTGTTGCTGTTTTACCTAAAATATTTTTTGCTTCTGTGGTGTTCTGAATACCTGGCAGTTGCACTACAATGCGATGGTCTCCTTGTTGTTGAACAACGGGTTCGGCAACCCCTATTTCATTCACTCGATTACGCAGAGTGGTGATATTTTGAGCCAAGGCAAATTTTTTAATTTCCTGCTGTTCATTTTCAGAGAGTTTAACCAATAGCACCAAAGGTTCATCCGCTTCATTCACTGTTAATCCGCGAAAATCATCATCTAAAAGTTCCATTGTGGCTTGCTTTGTTTCTTCAGTTTTTAACTTTATCCTAATAAAGCCATTTTCTTTAGAAATAGATTGGTATCTAATCTTAACGGCTCTTAATGCAGAACGAATATCACTGTTATAACGATCCTCAGCCTGTTTGATAGCAGCATCCATATCTACTTCCATTAGAAAATGCACACCGCCTCGAAGATCAAGGCCTAAATACATAGGACTTGCGCCTAACGTACGCAACCATTCGGGGGTCGCTGGTGCCAGATTTAAAGCGACAGTGAGATCACGACCGACACTCTCTCTTAAGAAATCCGCTGCTTTTAATTGATCATCGGTATTATGAAAACGGGCAAGAATATTGCCTTTGTTTGAGTTAAATTCAAATGATTTTAAGTTTAAATCAATTGCCTTAAGACTGGCCTCAATTTTATCTGCTTTGCTCTGTTCCAACTTTGTTGTGGTTGAGGATGACAATTGAACAGAAGGGTCATTACCATATAGATTAGGTAGCGCGTAAATAATCCCGACCACCAGAACAATTAGAATAATTAGGTTTTTCCAAAAAGGGAAATGGTTTTGCATTTTTTTCCAACGTTTAAACGACAAAACTCAACAGACAAGGCTGTTGAGTTTTGTGAAAAATAGAAATTATGATTTTGATTTTTTGTTCACTGTTTTATAAGTGCCTTTTGGCATCATGTTAGCAATCGCATGACGCTGAACATTAATAAAGGTATTATCACTCACTTCCAGTTTTACAAAGTTTTCGTCTATTTCAGCTACTTTTCCTAAAACACCGCCGCTGGTAACTACTTCTGTACCTTTACCTAAAGTCGCCAACATTTGCTTTTGCTCTTTCGATTTTTTAGCTTGAGGGCGAATAAACAGAAAATAAAAAAACGCCAAAATGACCAATGGAAACAGTAGACCTTCAATCCCAAGAGACGCGCCACTTGGAGCAGCTTGAGCCATTGCATCAGATATAAAAAAACTCATCACCTTCCCCTATTATTATAAATTATCTTAGACATTCTCTTATCCCTGCCTAGATGTAAACCTGCCATTATGACACATTTGGCACAGATTTATTACGTAACTGATAAAATTGTTGAATAAATTTATCAAAGTGACTATTTGCAATAGCTTCTCGCATATCTTCCATAAGATGCAAGTAATAATACAGGTTATGGATAGTGTTTAATCTTGACCCCAACATTTCCTTACATTTGTCCAAGTGTCGCAGATAAGACCGCGAATAATTTTGACAGGTATAACAGCCACATTCCTCATCAAGAGATCGAGTGTCAAACTCATACTGACTATTTCTGATTTTAATCACACCTGTGCGGGTAAACAAATAGCCATTTCTGGCATTACGTGTTGGCATCACGCAATCAAACATGTCTATTCCACGCCTAACCGCCGCTACTAAATCTTCTGGTGTTCCCACACCCATTAAATAACGTGGCTTATAGACTGGCATTTTATTATGAACAACATCCAGTGTTGCCATCATTTCATCCTTTGGCTCACCAACAGACAGCCCACCAATGGCATAACCATCAAAACCAATATCAATTAAGCCATCTATGGACTCTTGCCGCAAATGCTCATACATGCCACCTTGTGCGATACCAAACAAGGCAGAAGGATTATTGCCATGCGCCTGTTTGCTACGCTGCGCCCAGCGTAGAGACAATTGCATTGAATCTGCCGCCTCCTGAAATGTGGCAGGATAAGGCGTACATTCATCAAAAATCATCACAATATCAGAACCCAGATCACGCTGAACCTGCATAGATTCTTCCGGCCCCATAAAAATATTACTGCCATTAATCGGCGATTTAAAAGTTACACCTTGTTCAGAAGTTTTACCCAGTGCGCCTAAGCTAAATACCTGAAACCCACCTGAGTCAGTCAAAATAGGCTTTTCCCAATGGATAAAATCATGCAAATCGCCATGCGCCCTCATCACCTCCATACCAGGACGTAACATTAAATGAAAGGTATTACCTAATATGATTTGCGCGCCAATAGCTGTCAACTCTTCAGGGCTAAGTGATTTAACCGCACCATACGTCCCAACAGGCATAAAAACTGGGGTTTCAATAACACCTCGAGAAAATGTTAATTGACCTCTTCGTGCATAGCCATCAACCTTTTTTAATTTAAATTCCATTTGATAGATATAGGATTAGAGACTTCATAACTCGGTAATTGCCACACCACATAACAACGTCTGATCTTTTTTAATGGCATTGGTGCTCACAAAAATAGAACTCCAAGACCTTTAAATAAAAAAAAGAAGTCGCTTTCAATACGACTTCCATTTTTTAACTTACAAAAAACCTGTTAAAGCAGAATTTTATTTTAACAACCCTTGCAGCAATCCATTCAATTTATGCACAAAAGCCACAGGGTCATCAAGCTGCCCACCTTCACTTAAAATAGCCTGGTCAAACAAAATATTAGTAATATCAGCAAAACGATCATCATCTTGCTCATTTTTAATAGACGTTACCAGAGCATGTGCTGGGTTAATTTCAAACGTCGGTTTTGTACCACCCATGCCCATCATATTCATTGGTTGACCCGCCTCTTTCATAATACGCTCCATATTCAGGCTCATATCATGATCACCGGTCACTAGACAAGCTGGAGAATCCGTCAAACGATTAGTAACACGCACCTCACTGACTTTATCACCCAAGACTGTTTTCATTTGCTTAAGAATGGCTTCAAAATCTTTACTGCTTTCTTCTTTCTCTTTTTTCTCTTCTTCAGTATCCAGCTTATCTAAATCTAACTCTCCTTTAGCCACTGATTGTAGTTGCTTGCCATTAAATTCCGTTAAATTAGAAATCAACCATTCGTCAACACGATCAGCCATCAATATCACTTCAATGCCTTTTTTACGGAAAATTTCTAAATGCGGGCTATTTTTTGCGGCAGAAAAGCTATCAGCTGTCACATAATAAATTTTTTCCTGCCCTTCATTCATTCGCTCTACATAACTTTCCAGTGATACATCCTGTTTTTCTTGGTCAGTATGGGTAGATGAAAAACGTAGCAATTTAGCAATAGCATCTTTGTTTTTGCTATCTTCAATCACACCTTCTTTAATGACATTGCCAAATTCAGCCCAGAATTTTTCATAAATGTCAGCATCTTTACTCATTGTTTTCAACAAACCCAATACTTTTTTAACCGCACCCGCTTTAATAGTACTGATCTGCTTACTTTGCTGAAGAATTTCTCTTGATACATTCAAAGGTAACGCATTCGCATCAATCACCCCACGAACAAAACGCAAATAACGTGGCATTAATTGTTCGGCATCATCGGTAATAAATACTTTGCGGATATATAGTTTCACCCCATGCTTAGCTTCTCTGTCCCACATATCAAAAGGCGCACGAGCTGGCACATAAAGTAGCAAAGTATATTCATTGGTACCCTCTACTTTACTGTGTACATGCGTTAAAGGGTCTTGAAAGTCATGGCCCAGATGCTTATAAAATTCGTTATAGTCTTCATCAGAAATATCTTCTTTAGATTTAGTCCATAAAGCAGAGGCACTGTTAACTGTTTCATCTTCAATAGTTACTGCTGAAGTTTCCTTACCCTCTTCATCCGTTTCTGCAGGAATTTCTTTATCCATAATAATAGGCAAAGAAATATGGTCAGAAAACTTAGTGATAATAGAACGCAGTCTATAACTATCTAAAAATTCATCTTCACTTTCTTTTAGATGCAAAACCACTTCTGTACCACGACCTTCTTTTTCTACGCTTTCCAGTGTGTAATCACCTTCTCCTGCTGATTCCCAGCGAACCGCTTCCGTTGTACCTGCTTTACGCGTAGTTAAGGTCACTTTATCAGCCACAATAAATGAAGAATAAAAACCCACACCAAACTGACCAATCAATTCACTATCTTTGGCCTCATCACCCGTCAATTTTTCAAAAAACTGTTTTGTGCCTGATTTTGCAATAGTCCCAATATGGTCTTGCACTTCTTCTCTAGTCATACCAATACCGGTATCAGAGATAGTCACAGTACGGTCATCTTTATCAAAAGCAACACGGATGTTTAAATCACTACTTCCTTCATAAAGACTTTCATTCGACAAGGCTTCAAAGCGCAGTTTATCAACCGCATCCGAGCCATTTGAAATCAATTCACGCAGAAATATTTCTTTGTTGCTGTACAAAGAATGAATCATTAAATGCAATAAATGCTTAACTTCAGTTTGAAACCCCAAGGTTTCTTTTTTTGCTTTAACAGTCATGGTGTTTGTTTTCCTACATTTCTAATTTAGTTGCAGAATATGTGGGGACATTTATTTACTTTTCAAGCAATATTTAAAGCCTTTCCACGAAAATCCATGCCTTTTATATGATGGGGGATCTTTGAGGACTCAGGACTCAGGACTCAGGACTAAAGACTCAGGACTATAAATCAATTACTCCGACTCCTTGATTCCGACCCCTTGATTACAAAAATCATTCTGTCTAAAAAGGCACTCAAAAAGGATAATCGCTATTAACGCGATAAAAAGCGCAAACTGTGTAAAAGACGAGCAGCCATAGAGCCTATCATTGGACATCTTAAGTCAGACTTTAGATTATCCAGAAACCTGCTTAAAGGGCAGATTGGCGATGAAATTAATGTGCTGATGGCTGCGAAGTGCCTGGAATTTGAGAAAGTGGCTAGTAATGGCCGATATTTTTTTATAAAAAACCATGGGTTTTTGTTGTGCCATGTAAAAACTTAAAATCAAATAGAATTTAGCTGTTTTTAGGCTGATAGAGGTGGTTTTTGGTTTGGGTTTTTAAGGGTTGGCTAATTACTTTTTGTGGGTTTGCAGCAAGCTCTCGATCTATATCTTCAATTTGAAAATATGTAGAAATCCACTCTTCATTTAAACGAATGAAGTCTTTTAAATAATTTCTATTATTCTCAACTATTTCCAATCTTTTGCCTCATAACGCCTGAATTCACCTGACGCGTTAGCGGTCAGGTGGAATGATTGGTTATACGCTTATTCAGATTTTTTATTTTGTTCATCAAATTTTTCTTCCATTGTAGGGTTTCCATGTGTTAATTTTTTTATGGTTAAATCATCTGCTTTATTGTTAGCCAAGCGTAAGTTGTTTTCAGATGACAATAGAGCGTCTTTTGTTTTTTGGAGATGCTTTATGGTTTTATCAATTTCATCAATGGCTGTTTTAAATTTACGACTAGCTAAATCATAATTTTTAGCAAATCCAGTTTTAAAAATATCTATTTTTTCTTCAAAATTAGTAATATCTATGTTCTGATTTCTCATTAAATTTAATTCTGCTTTATACTCCATAGAATTCATCGCAGCATTTCTAAGGAGTGTGATAATTTGGATAAAAAATTGAGGGCGTATTACATACATTTTCTTGAATTTATAAGAAACATCAACTATACCTGTATTGTAGAATTCGTCTTCTGACTCTAAAAGAGATACTAAAATTGCATATTCACATTTCTTATTTTTGCGGTCTTTATCTAACTTTGTAAAGAAATCTTCATTTCTTTTTTTAGTTGCAGTTTCATCATTTTCATTTTTCATTTCAAACATAATTGAAATTACTTCATTTCCTGCATCATCAGTTTCTTTGTAAATGTAATCACCTTTACTACCTTCTCTTGAATCGTTATCCTTTCCAAAATAAGCTTTCTGGAAGGCTGTTGCTCGCAATTTATTGAATTCAACTTCACAATGTCGTTCTAAAGTTTCGCCAACCATTTTTGTTGAAAGTTTTTGTTTGAAGTCTTTTAAACGACCAATTTCATCCTCTTTCATTTTGATGGTTTCATCTTTTGCAGTGAGTTTATTGGTAAACTCGTTTTTCATTGATGTTTTAAGTAGCTCTGTTTCAGTATCCTTTATTTTTAAATCATTAGTAATGTCGTCACGCTCTTTTTCTATTTTTTTG
>QPIL01000122.1 GCA_003666325.1 Methylococcales symbiont of Iophon sp. n. MRB-2018 | reverse complement strand
ATGCGACAGAGGCTATGTTGGCGCTAAAGAAGTGTTAGGTGCAAAAATAATTTTGCCTAAAAAGGCACTCAAAAAGGATAATCGCTATCAACGCGATAAAAAGCGCAAACTGTGTAAAAGACGAGCAGCCATAGAGCCTATCATTGGACATCTTAAGTCAGACTTTAGATTATCCAGAAACCTGCTTAAAGGGCAGGTTGGCGATGAAATTAATGTGCTGATGGCTGCGAAGTGCCTGGAATTTGAGAAAGTGGCTAGTAATGGCCGATATTTTTTATTTTTTGCAAAAAATACGCTATTTTTTTATAAAAAACCATGGTTTTTTGTTGTGCCATGTAAAAACTTAAAATCAAATAGAATTTAGCTGTTTTTAGGCTGATAGGGTTGGTTTTTGGTTTGGGTTTTTAAGGGTTGACTAAGTATTAATACCATATTCAAATTAAACACTATGGTAATAGAAAACAAATTCGGAAATTTTAATTTTGGGTTGACACAAAGGAATAATAGGAACGCTACTTTTTTATAAATTGTTCTCATTTTTTTTGTAATAAAAACGGCTGTATTATCATAAAAAGTAGCACCCCATTACTTGTCTCATTTAATAACAAGCTGAGGATAGCTATGTTTTAAACGGAAGTGTTGCACTTATGAGTTGAATTCACCATAGCCATGAAAAAATTGACTATCTGGAAAAGCAAATATTATCTATCAAACGAGGCTTTCCTAATTTAGCTGCAACAATAATCACTAAATCTTTGTCCTTATCTGTTGCTGTTTGCATATCTTGACTACGGCAAATAGAAAAATAATCAACCTTAAAACCTAATGCTTGCAAAGCACTAATTTGTATTTGTTCAATAGCGGCTAAAGTCAGTTTTTCTGCTAAAACCGCATCTTTTGCATCGCCTAATGCGCTATACAATTCAGCGGCTATTAAACGCTCTTGTTCTGATAAATAGGCATTCCTTGAGCTCATTGCCAAACCATCGGCTTCTCTTTCTGTTTCAACAGCAATAATCTGCATGGGAATATTAAGATCTTGAACTAGGGTTTGTATTATCAGTAATTGCTGATAATCTTTTTTACCAAAGAAAGATAGGTCAGCTTGCACCATATTAAATAACTTGGTGACAATGGTTGCAACGCCATCAAAATGGTCGGGACGACTGCTTCCACAATGTAGTTTTGATAATTCAGACACTGACACAATAGTGTTTGTATCGCTGCTATAAACCTCATTCACTGTGGGTAAAAATAATAAATCTGTCGCCGCAGCCTTTAGCTTTTGCTTATCTCTCTCTTCAGTTCTAGGATACATATTAAAATCTTCCCCTACCATAAACTGTGTAGGGTTTACAAAAATACTCACCACCACTTTATCGGCTTTTTTTCTTGCTTCTTTGACCAGCTTAATATGACCTGCGTGTAAATTACCCATGGTCGGTACAAAGGCAATGCTATTACCTTGTGATCGCCATTGTTTAATGCAGTCTCTTAGCCGTTCTATAGTATTGACTGTCTGCATTTTTATCAGTAACAGTGTTCGGCAGATGGAAACTGTTCTTGCTTAACTTGCTGATGAAATTGCTTAATAGCAGAGGGAATATCGGCTGCTACCTGCATAAAGTCCTTTGAAAAACGAGGTCGTATGCCCATAGTAATACCCAGCATATCGTACAATACCAAAACTTGACCATCACAAGACACGCCTGCACCAATACCAATCACGGGGATTGTCAGTTGTTTGCTAATAGCCGAAGCCAGCTCAGCAGGCACACATTCTAAAACCAATAAACTTGCACCTGCCTGTTCAACTTTTATTGCTTCTTCAGTCATTCTTTTTGCTTCTTTTACATCTTTTCCTTGTACTTTGTACTGCCCTAATTGATTTATTGATTGGGGTAATAAACCTAAATGCGCACAAACTGGCACAGCAAAATCAACCAATTTTTTGATAATTTCTGTATGTGCGCCTTCCAGTTTAACCATTTGAGCTCCGGCAGATTGCATTAATTTTGCTGCATTTTTTAAAGCGGTGTCTATGGTCGGGTAACTTAAGAAAGGTAAATCAGCAATAATAAAAGCACGTTTTCTGGCTTTAACAACAGCCTGAGTGTGGTAGACCATTTTATCAATAGTCACAGGAATAGTGGTGGAGTGTCCTTGAATAACCATTCCCAGAGAATCTCCCACTAACATCACATCAATACCCGCTTGATCTATCAAACGACTAAAGCTGGCATCATAGGCAGTTAAGCAGGTGATTTTTTCTTTGGTTTGTTTCATTGCCAACAAATCAAGTATCGAAAGTGGTTGCATACTGGTATCAACAGAAGTGGTTTGCATTAAACGACTTTCTCCAAACCATTCAAAGAACACTGGGCTAATAAGTGCTTCAGCATACCTTTACTGGGAATATATAAATCTGTCTGTGTGATTTCTTGTAATGGATACAAAACAAATGCTCGTTTAGTCAAACCCAGATGGGGTACGATTAGATCGGGGTGCTCAATCTGCTGGTCGCCATATAATAAAAGGTCTAAATCCAGTGTTCTTGCACCCCATTGTTCTGCTTTTCTCACACGGCCTTGCTGGTGCTCTATTGATTGAAGTACTCTCAACAACTTAATGGCAGACAATGAGGTTATTATTTTCATCACAGCATTCACATAATCAGGTTGATCTTGAGACCCCATAGGTGGACTGGCATATAAACTGGAAAACCCCGCTTCTTCAATATTTTTCTGTTTCGCTATCGCTAGTCTAGCTTGCTTTATTTGCTGCTTGGGCTGTTGTAGATTACTTCCTAACCCTATATAAACTTCAATCATTATTACTATCTATACTGTTTTCGTTCTTTTCTTTTTTTAAGGCAGGTTTTTTTGATTTTTGATTTTTACGCAGGGGCCTAGTCATTTTCTTTTGTTCTGCCTCATCCACATCTTGAAATTTTGTCCACCATTCTGCTAATTCTGTATCCACTTCTCCAGTTTCTGCACGTAGCAATAAAAAATCATAGGCTGCTCTAAACCTAGGCAGGCTTAATAATTTAAAGGGTCTGGCACCCACTCTCTGATTAAAGCGTAATTGTAATAACCAAACTTCTCGCATTGATTGAGTCACACGTTTAGGAATAGTTATATTTTTCACCTGTGTAGAAATGACTGATCTTGCTGCATTTTGATAAGCAATACTTTTTTCCATTTCTTGTGCCATATTCTGCTTTGCCAGTATTTGTACTGATTCCCACAAAAAAGCAGACAAAAAGAAGTAAGGCGTTACGCTCTTTCCTTGGCTTATTCTCTTATCCGAATTTTCTAGTGCTTTTGCAACGAATAGACGTGGAAAGTTATTTTCCAGTTCTGCTAAACAGTGCTCTGTCTGCGGAAACAAAATGACAAACAAGCCATAATGCCTGAGCATTTCAAATGTTTGTAGTGCTTTGCCCGATAAAAATAACTTTAATACTTCATCATATAAACGGGCAGCGGGAATACCTTTTAAAGTAGAACATGATTCAATCAAGGCTTGTTCGCACGCTGCCTCTAATTTGAATCCTAATTTAACTGAAAACCTGACCGCGCGTAACATCCGAACAGGATCTTCTTTGTAGCGAACGACTGGATCACCAATTAATTTTAAAATACCTGCCGAATGGTCTTCCATTCCAGAGGTATAGTCCAGTACTGAAAAGTCACGAATATTATAATACAAGGCATTTACGGTAAAATCTCTACGCCAAACATCATCCTCAATACTGCCAAAAACATTATCGCGAAGTAATCGCCCATCTTCATGGACACGTTGATCATCTGGATCGCTATCGTCTGAACCACGAAAAGTTGCCACCTCAATAATTTCTCGACCAAAATGAACATGGGCTAGGCGGAAGCGTCTACCTATTAAACGACAATTACGAAAAACCTTGCGTACTTCTTCTGGACTAGCATCTGTAACCACATCAAAATCTTTTGGCTCACAACCCAGCAATAAATCACGCACACAGCCACCCACAAGAAAAGCTTCATATCCTGTTTTTTTTAATCTGTATAAAACCTTTAAAGCATTTTCGCCAATCTGAGAACGTGAGATATTATGTTCCGAGCGACTATATATTCTGAGACTATTCTCAGTATCTGATTTTTCTATTTTATTATGGGTCGCTTTGCTTGAGCGGGGAAATATTTTTTTGATGAAATTTAAAATGGTTGTTTCCTTTATCACTGACTGTGTAGACCTACCAAACAGGCTGTCTAAGAAATTAACCCCAATAATACCCGAATTTGATACTGGATTCAGCTTATAAGCACTTGGGCATAATTAATTTAACATTTTACTGGTCTTTTTTACCGTCTTCTGTGTTGCATAAATTGTTGCCTAGCTTGCTATCTGTATAGTTTTACCACGTTATACCTGATTTAAAAATAATAAAGGACAGCCCTGATAATATATGGCGAATTTAACCCATAAGTGCAACATTTTAGACGAAAGACGAAAGACGAAAGACTAAAGACTAAAGACTAAAGACTCAAGACTCAAGACTCAAGACTCAAGACTCAAGACTCAAGACTCAAGACTCAAGACTCAAGACTCAAGACTAAAGACTCAAGACTCAAGACTAAAGACTCAGGATTTAGGACTTAGGACTAAAGTAACTGGAACCTCTGTTACCACACGTTATTCCCGAAGTCTGTTATCGGGAATCCAGATACTGTCTTAAAAGGCAAGCTTTTTTGATTTTTATTTGGAGTTAACTTTTAGCTTAGTTCGTAGCCTTTGGGGTCTTATCCCCAAACTCCCATCATTCACACAAAACCCAATCAATTTAACCATTATTTTGCATAATCCACATCAAATGGCTACCCAGACTTTAACACCATAAGAAATTACCAAAAATCAGGAGTCTTTAGTCTTTAGTCTTTAGTCTTTAGTCTTTAGTCTTTAGTCTTTAGTCCTTAGTCCTTAGTCCTTTTTTAAGCTGATAAGGGGGTTTTGGTTTGGGTTTTTAAGGGTTGCCCCGCTTATCTAATTGAATTTCAGGTACAATATTGCCATTGAATTTAGCACTTAACTCAGCGATATGAAAATTTCTTTTGAAATCGTTCCAAGAACAACGCAAGCATTTGATGATCAGTACCAGTTTGCTTTAAGTTTGGGCAAGTCGATTAGTATGATTAATGTACCTGATATTCAACGCTTTGATATTAGAAGCTGGGATACGGTAGATAAAATTGATCGTAATGTGCATCAATTTGTCCCTCACTTTAGAGCAACAGATTTTTCTTTGGAATCGGGTGATATTTTTAAAATCATTGAAGAAAATGAATTGGATCATGTGCTTTTGGTT
This sequence comes from Methylococcales symbiont of Iophon sp. n. MRB-2018, assembly GCA_003666325.1. GTDB lineage: Bacteria > Pseudomonadota > Gammaproteobacteria > Methylococcales > Methylomonadaceae > QPIN01. Next base: position 95,621 of record QPIL01000122.1, on the reverse strand, counting down.
TCTGGCGATCCCCCTGAAGGTATGCGAAAAGTGCATGATACCAGTGTGCTTGATTTAATTGCATCTGTGGGTAAGCGTTTCCCTGAGGTAACTATTCATGCTGGTTTTGATCCCCATAGAAGCGGACTTCAGGACGAATGTGATTATGTTTTTAGAAAAGTGGATGCAGGTGCCAGTAGTTTTTTTTCACAACCTTTTTATGATCCACGTTTAATAGAAATTTATGCCGAGCATTTACAAGAAGTGGATACTTTTATAGGTTTAAGTCCAATCACAACGACGTCTTCAAAAAATTACTGGAAAGTTAAAAATAAAGTGAAATTTCCAAATGCGTTTAAAGCTGAATATGCTTGGAATATAGATTTTTCAAATCAGGTGATTGCTATGGCACAGGAGATGAATTTTAATATCTATTTTATGCCGATAAGAATTGATTTGGAGCGTTTTTTTGGGGCGCTTGATTTATAGCTTAGGAAGTGGCTAACTCTGTGTTCCTAACGCGGCAGGGTAAAGACATTACCCTGCCACACAGAATATAAATAATGGGTGTATTAGTTACGCAATCTTGAAAGAGATGCAAATTTTGCTCTAGCTGCTCTCAAAGCATCATCACCTACTGTCATTTCGCCTTTTTTAACTGCAGATTTAGCTTTTTTCAATAAGCCGTTTGCTCTACCACGAGTAATATCAACTTTATCATTTTCGTTGATTTCTTTGCTTAAATTTTTTGCTTGTTTAATGTGTTGTAAAATTGTCGCTGTATCGGCTTCGTTGGCAATGGCTTCGATTGCCATACTAATATGCTCATCAATCATTTTAACGGCATCTGCAAAAGCCACACAAGTTCTACCATCTTCGCAAGCTACAGCAGAAGTAGAAAAAGTACCTAAAGAAAGAGCTAGTAAAGCAGCAATAAGAACGCTTTTGAATAATTTCATAATGTAACCTCGTATAGTTTTTGTAGAACAAATAGCAAACAGTAGCTATAAGTTGGTATGGATTCTAGCATAATCCAATTAAAGAGGGGATGAATAAATAGGCTGAGGTCTCAGGCTAAGAATTTTAGAGAGATAGCCGACGGTAATTATTCATCATCACTTTTACTATGGTTTGAATTTTAGATGTTGAATTTATTGCGCTTTTCTCAGTAAAAAATCAAACCATGCCATTGGCAATAGGCGTTTTAAATAGGCAAATAAATAGCTAGGGACAGTGACGTAATAACGTATTTTAGGTTTTTCTGATTCTAAGGCATGAATGACTTTATTAGCAACAGCCGTGGCTGGTAATGTAAATGGCACTGCAGCACCTTCTTTTTGCAGCCGTGCCTCCATTGCTTTGTAAGCATCTATATGAAAACTGGTTTCAGAGTTTATGTTGGCTTTATATAAGGCAAACGCATTCTTTCTAAAATCGCTTGCAATGGGGCCAGGTTCAATTAAAGATAATTGAATGTTGGTATTGTGAAGCTCAATTCGCAGGGTATCGACTAAGCCTTCTAAAGCATATTTACTGGCGGTATAAGCACCTCTGTAACGCATGGCTACAATGCCTAAAATAGAACTGTTATAAATAATGCGTCCAAAGCCTTGTTTGCGCATGACAGGAATAATTAAATTAGTCAATTCATGGGTTCCAAAAACATTAGTTTCAAATTGATTTCTTAATACTTCTCTGCTCAAGTCTTCTATGGCGCCAGGCTGTCCAAATGCACCGTTGTTAAATAGAGCATCAATTTTCCCATCCGTTAATTCAATGAGTTGTTTGGCTGCTTGTTGAATGCTGTCTGAGTTTGCAAGATCAAGTGCTAGTGTTGCAAAACCTTCACCTTGTAGCCTTAATACATCCATTTCTTTTCTAGCGGAACAAATAACTCTATGTCCTCTTTTTTTAAGCGCAATGGCTGTTGTGTAACCAATGCCAGTTGAGCAACCTGTAATAAATATTGTTTTTGATTGGGTCATTATTTTGTAAGTGCTGTTTAAAATTAAAAGTTTTTGTGTTACTACAATCCATAGAAAAAGTCAGTAATTTCAGGGGGATTTTATCGCTTAGCTTAGCTTATCTGACTTTACATTTTCCAGTTGCTAAGGCTTTTTGAAATAAAAAATATTATCTGCCTTGTTCATTTTGCAGGTAGATTTTTTCTTGATAATTTTGACTCAGGAATATAAATAAGATAGCAGTTATTAGTATTAATACAGTAAAAAACCCAAAATAGGCATAAAATATACCGCTGAGATAAATAGGTGATAATAGCCTTGTACTTCATTGTCACTGATGGCATCTAACTCATCGTTTGGACTCACCAAATATTGAGTTATAAACACAACGAGGATGGCTCGCATTCCATAATAGCTAAAACGTTCGGCTACTTCATTGGCAACAATATAAGGTATGCCAGAGGTATTGAGTTGTTGGAAATGGGTGCTGTTTTAAATTTAGATATTATCTGAGGTTTCAATGTTTAATTAGATTTATTAGAATAGTGAACTTTACCCTACATCTCTCGTCAGATGGACTTAATTTTAACAAGGATACAAACACTAAAATGGCAGAAGCAATTCTTAGTAACGCTCAAGTTTCATTTCAACAACTTAAATCATATATTAATGAACATATCATCGGTCAGGATGGTTTAGTCGAAAGAATGCTAATTGCACTTTTGGCAGATGGACATATTTTAGTTGAAGGTGCGCCTGGCCTTGCAAAAACACGGGCAATTAATGTTTTGAGTAAAGGCATAGAAGCCGATTTTCATCGGGTGCAATTTACTCCTGATTTATTACCTGCTGATTTAACGGGAACTGAAATTTTTCGCCCGCAGCAAGGTACCTTTGAATTTCAAAAAGGCCCTTTATTTCATAATTTAGTTTTAGCGGATGAAATCAATCGTTCACCAGCAAAAGTGCAGGCGGCTTTACTGGAAGCTATGGCAGAAAGACAGATAACAGTAGGCAGTATGACTTATCCGTTGCCTGAATTGTTTATGGTGATGGCAACTCAAAATCCGATAGAGCAGGAAGGTACATACCCCTTGCCTGAAGCACAACTGGATCGGTTTTTGATACATATAAAAATCGACTACCCAAAAGCTGAACATGAAAAAAGGATCTTGGCTCTAGCGCGTACTGAAGCAAGAGGTGAAAAACAAGCATTAAGCAATAACTTCCAGCCGATCAATCAACAAACCGTCTTAACTGCCCGCCAAGAAGTATTAGACATTTATATGGCAGATACGCTTGAAGATTATTTATTACAAATTATTTTAGCAACACGAAACCCAGCAGCTTATGGTGAAGATTTAGCTGGATGGTTGCAGTATGGAGCCAGTCCTAGAGCCAGTATTGCATTGGATAGATGTGCCAGAGCAAAAGCCTGGTTACAACAGCGTGATTTTGTAGGCCCTGAAGATATTCAGGAAATGGCTTTTGATGTATTAAGTCATCGTCTGATTTTGTCTTATGAAGCCGAGGCAGAAGGCATAAGCACAGATCATTTTATTAAAGAACTCATTTCCAGAATTGCAGTGCCTTAATGGTTATTGATATGGAAAATAAAAGCAGGGGTGTTTTACTTAGCCGTCAAATAGTCTTTCATTACGATTTAAACGAGAATTGTGAAAAATACTGAAAGCGAGTTGGTTTCAGTTAATCTCAACACATTAATTGGCTTGGCAAAATCGGCTTCAACAATTAAGTTACAGCAATCAAATATCCGCTCAAAACAACACGGAGGTTTTGTATCTCGCTTTAAGGGACGGGGCATGGAGTTTGACCAATCTAGGCTATATCAAGCAGGGGATGACATCCGCTGCATTGACTGGCGAGTCACTGCACGTACAGGAAAAACCCATAGCAAAATATTTCGAGAAGAAAGAGAGCGCCCCGTTTTTATTTCAGTCGATAATCGTCCTTCCATGTTTTTTGCCACACGCGGTGTATTTAAGTCGGTACAGGCGGCAAAAATTGCGGCTTTATTAGCTTGGAAGGCACAGCTTCAAGGGGATAGATTGGGCGGTCAATTATTAACTGAATTTTCTTGTCAGGAGATAAAACCGCAAAATGGAAAACATGCAGTATTACGATTTTTTAATACCTTGGTTAAAAAAAGCAAGTTGACCGCTAAACAGTTTACTTTAGATCAAGCCATCGCTCGCTTAGTCCAGCACGCTCGCCCAGGTAGTCTGGTCTATATTATTAGTGATTTTCGTGGGCTTAATCAAGCGACTGAAAACCATTTGGCAAAATTATCCAGCCATTGTGAAGTGGTATTAATTCAAGTATATGATCCCATTGAAAGTCAGTTGCCCAAAAAAGGACGTTATCGCTTCATTGATAAAAACAGTGATATTGTCATTGATACGGCAGATACTCATTGCGTTGATAAATACCAGAAACGCTACCAACAGCGACTTGAGTATTTGCTAAAAGTAGTAAAAAAATGCGGTATTGGCATAATTCATTGTGGTACAGATGATGACCCTATAGAGGTATTGCGATAATGGGTGGTCAACAACTGAAATTAAGAGACATACATCTGCCAGATGATATTGGCTGGTGGCCACCTGCAATAGGATGGTGGATACTGGCGGGTTTAATTCTATTATGTTGTTTTTTTATTTTCTGGCTATACCAAAGCATAACTCGAAAAACGGCCCTTAAAACGGCTAAAAAGCATTTACAAGGTATCAAACAAGATAAGGCTTTGGATAATATGGGCATACTCATAGCGTTGTCTGCATTATTACGCCGTGTTGCCATGAGTATTTCGCCTAGAGACCAAACGGCCAGTCTGGCAGGGAAGGCTTGGTTAGACTATCTCGATAATACCGTACCAGGCTCCCCTTTTGCACAGTCAACAGGCACTTTGTTAGCGACCGCGCATTACCAAAAAACAGCACCTAGCGATGTTGAAATAAGCCAACTAATACAGCTTTGTGAAGACTGGCTTAAAGCCCAGAAAGAGGGTAAAAAATGATCCATTTAGAATGGCCGTGGTTATTACTGGCACTGCTTCTGCCCTTTTTTGCTCGCTACTGTCTTCCTGCTGATGTGGTTGCAGAACAAGCCGCACTAAAAGTCCCCTTTATTGAAGACTTTAACTTGGGAGAAACACAAGCGGTTTCTCAAAACAAGCAATGGCCTTTATTGTTGGCGATGCTGGCATGGATATTTTTGGTGCTTGCCTGCGTGAGACCCCAATGGTTAGGCGATCCGATTGAACAGGCAATCAGTGGCAGAGATTTAATGCTGGCAGTGGATTTATCCAGGAGCATGAAAGAAGAGGACTTTATTGTAGAAAAACAGAGAGTTGACCGTTTAACAGCAACTAAACATATCGCAGGACAATTTATTAATCGACGGCAGGGTGATCGTTTAGGTCTCATTTTATTTGGCACCAACGCCTATCTTCAAACCCCTTTAACTTTTGACAGAACCACGGTGATTACCTTGCTACAGGAATCAACCATAGGGTTGGCAGGTAACGAGACTGCAATAGGGGATGCCATTGGTTTAGCGGTTAAACGATTAAGAAAACAACAAGCCAATAGTCGGATATTGATTTTATTAACCGATGGTGCTAATACAGCGGGTAAAGTAACGCCTTTAAAAGCAGCAGAATTAGCGGCAGCAAATGGCTTGAAAATTTATACCATAGGCATAGGTGCTGATGAAATGATCGTGCGTAGTTTTTTTGGTTCTCGTAAAATCAATCCATCTCGGCATTTGGACGAAAAAACCTTAACAGCTATTGCAGAAAAAACGGGCGGGCGATATTTTAGAGCCAAAAATACACAAGAACTGGAAGCTATTTATCAATTATTGGATGCGTTAGAACCGGTAGAAAAAGATAAAAAGTATTTTCGACCTAAAATTGAACTGTATTTCTGGCCATTAGCTTTTGCTCTATTGTTAGCTTTCTTTGTAAGTGCTAGTCGAATGAACTGGAAATGGAAATATAAATGAATATTGCTGACTTTCATTTTATTAGACCTTATTGGTTACTGGCTCTTTTACCCGCAACCTATTTTTTTATCAGTCTTGTAAATCACAAATTAAATAGAGGGTCTTGGTCTCTGGTTTGCGACCCTGAATTGGCTCCTTTTGTGTTACAAGATAGAGTTGTAAAACGTAGTCTTTTGTCTTTAACTGTTACTTCCTTAGCTATTTTTTTAGCTACATTTTTACTTATTATTTCCCTAGCTGGGCCGGCTTGGGAGCGTATACCTTCCCCTGTGTTCAGGAATGATGCTGCATTAGTGATTGCTTTGGATTTATCTCGTTCAATGGATGCTGCTGATGTAACGCCCAGTCGATTAAGCCGAGCACGTTTCAAAGTGGCTGATATTTTGAAACAACGTAAAGATGGGCAAACGGCTTTAATTGTTTATGCGGCTGACGCTTTTATCGTCACCCCATTAACGGAAGATAATGAAACTATCATTAGCCAAATATCAGCATTAACGACAGATATTGTGCCAAGTCAAGGCAGTAACACTAAGCTGGCAATAGAGAAAGCAGTTGAGTTATTAAAGCAGTCAGGCTTACAAAAAGGCGATATTCTATTGGTAACGGATGCGGTGGATTTAGATAATACAGTCGATGCAGTTCAAGCACTTGATGCTTATCGTTTATCCATATTAGCGGTAGGCACAAAAGAAGGCGCACCCATTAAAAATCGTCGGGGTGGTTTTGTTAAAGATGGAGCAGGGAATATCGTGGTTCCTCGATTGAATGAGCAAGAATTATCTCAACTTGCCAATAAAGGCAACGGTCTTTATCTCAAAATTAGCAATGATGATAGTGATATAAACGCTTTAATGGAACACTTTGATAATACGATGGAGACAGAATATGGAGGGAGTAAAAATAATAATTTATTCCTAAATCAATGGGATGAAAAAGGGCCTTGGCTATTGATGCTTGTTTTGCCATTAGCTGCATTAGGTTTTAGACGGGGATTATTGAGTTTCGCATTACTCTGCTTAATGCCGTTTCCTGAAACCGTTTATGCGCTGGAATGGAAAGATTTATGGCACACTCAAAACCAGCAAGCTGAACTGGCATTTAAACAAGGTAATTTTCAGCAAGCAGCCGAACAATATGATAATCCACTATGGAAAGCGACAGCACAATATAAAGCAGGTCAAATTGAGCAAAGTATTGAAACTCTACAGGATGATGAATCTGCTAACGGTTTGTATAATAAAGGCAATGCATTAGCACAAACGGGAAAACTGCTAGAAGCACTGGATGCTTATCAAAAATCTTTAGCGATTGAGCCAGAGGATGAAGATGCCATATACAATAAAGAGCAAGTTGAAAAAGCAATAAAAATACAAAAGCAACAACAAAAAGATCAGCAAAATTCTGATTCTGACCCATCCGAAAAAGATCAATCAGAGCAGCAAGAATCAGAACAAAATAAGGATGAGCAAGGCGATAAGAGTAAACAATCTGATAATGCTGAGCAAAATGAAGATGCCGAAAATTCGGAACAATCAGCCGATCAAGAACAAGTCGATAAAGATACTGACGCAGAGCAGGAAAAAGCTGAGAAAACTGAAGATGAACAACAAGCAGAACAAGGGCAACCACAAGGCAAAGAAGAGAAACCCAACTCATCAGATTATGACGAATCAGAACAAGCTAATGAACAATGGCTTAAAAGTATTCCTGATGATCCTGCTGGATTATTAAAACGTAAGTTTAAATATCAATATGGTCAGCGTGACCAAAAAAATACGAATCAAAAAAACTGGTAATTACAAAGCTAAGCTATGATTTTTTTCTATCCCCCAATAAATACCTTAAAATTTCAGTCAATCCTGTTGTGGTTTGCTGTATTTCTATTGTTTAATCAAGCCGTGTTTGCGGTAGAAATTACAGCAACCCTAGACCGAAACCCTGTCAATATCAATGAGTCTTTTCAATTGACCTATACGGCAACGGAATCCCCTGATGATAATCCTGATTTTAGCCCTTTAAAAAATAATTTTGAAATATTAAAGCAAGGTCAGCGTAGCAGTTCATCTTGGATAAATGGTCAATCAACTAAAACCTTTCAATGGATTTTAAATGTTATGGCAAAGCAAACAGGTCAGCTACTTATACCCGCCATTGCTTTTGGTGATGATGTTAGTAAAGCCATTTCTATTGAAGTGAGTAACAAAGTGGCCGCTAAGCAGAATAATACTAAAGATTTGTTTTTAGAAGTTGAAGTGTCCCCAAAAACAATATATGTGCAATCACAAATTTTATATACTCTGCGGTTGTATCGAAGAGGACAAATTCAACTTGCTCAGGCTAGGTTAACTGATCCTAAAATGGTCGATGCAGTGATTGAAAAATTAACGGAAGATAGCACTTATAATGCTGATGTTAATGGCGTAGCTTATGTGGTTATTGAGCGTAAATATGCCATTTTCCCGCAAAAAAGTGGTGTATCAACCATCGAACCGCTGGTGTTAACCGCTGATATTGTGATCTCAAATTCTAGGCAAGGCTTTAATAGTTTCTTTAATCGACCCAGAACTAAAACTAAACGTATATCTAAAGCAATTACCCTAGATGTATTACCGCCTCCTGATAGTTTTAAAACAAGTCACTGGATTCCTGCAGAACGGGTTAATATCAAAGAAAAATGGTCGGGAGATATTGCTAAGATGAAGCTGGGAGAACCCCTAACACGCACCATAACATTACTTGCCAAAGCTACCACAGTAGCGCAATTACCTGAATTGCAGGGCGTTACACTATCAAATGGCTTAAAGACTTATCCAGACCAACCGATATTAAAGGAAGAAAAGAAGGCGGATGGAATTGTTGCTTTTAGAGAGGAAAAAATAGCTTATATTCCTTCAAAACTAGGCAGCTATACTTTGCCTGCTATAGAAGTTCCCTGGTTTAATAGCCGTACACAACAGATGGAAATAGCACGAATCCCTGAAACAACAGTGACTACCATTGGCACAATAGCCTCGATTGAGAATGTAACGGGCAATACTGAGGTAAAGACAAGTTCTGTCATTGGCGAAGCACTAGATACGGCAATAAAAGAAAATAAATTTTGGATGTGGTTGTCATTGTTTCTAAGCTTATGCTGGCTAATAACTTTGGTGTTTTTATTTAAAAAACAGAAGCCTCAGCAAATAGAAAAGTCAGTTGCTACTAAAGAAATGTCATTAAAAGAAACTATTAAAAAGTTAAAACAAGCCTGTGCTGATAATGATCAGTTAGCCGCTAAAAATGCCTTATTAGTTTGGGGTAAAATTAAATTTAACAGTAATAGCCTGTCTGAAATTTCTTCTCATTGCCAAGCTCGATTAAGAGATGAAATTAATTGCTTAAATAAAAACCTTTATGCAGAGCAAGCAACAAGCTGGGAAGGTAAAAAATTATTTCAATTTTATAACGAAAACAAGGCATGCGAAAGGGTATCAATAAAGACAGATGATGCATTAGATCCCCTTTATAAACTGTAATTTTTACAGGGTAGGGTGGGTTCTACGCACCACAATAATAAGCAAGGAAGCCAATCATTTTATGAGGTGCGTGGAACCCACCCTACTTTTTTATTTCGGTCACAATAACATCAATATTATTCTGACTTAATTGGGTTTTAAGTGCGGAGACGCTAGATGAGCTACTAAAAGGCCCTATTTTTACTCTATTCCAGATAACATTACCGACAGTGGCTTTTTCTACGCGAGATTCAATGCCTAACAGAGCTAAACGCGCTCTGAGCTTATCTGCTTCAATAAGCTCTCTAAACGCACCGACTTGAATAATGTATTTGTTTGGTTTTCCTTTGCCAAATTGCTCTTCTCGACTGCGGGTTTTAATTTCATAATCAGGCACCACGACTTCTGTTTCAGGAAGAATCGTATAAAAATCAAAACGAGGTTGTTTTGGTTTTGAATTTTGACGTTTAGGAATGTTGACTTTAGGTTTTGTCGCTTTTTTAGAGGTTGGAATTTTATTAGAGCTTTGTTGGTCTTTAATTTCAGGTGAGGAGTTACGACTTAAAAAAATTAAAGAATAGGCAAACAAAGCAATCAAAACGATGATTAAAAGCCATTTCCACCAGGCAACAGAAGTTTGTTGTGGCTTTTTCTTGTTTTGATTTACTCTGTGTTTATAGTCTCTGGTCATTACATAGATTCAGGCGTGTTAATATTTAAAAGTCCTAAGCCATTAGCCAGTATTTGTTTCACTGCACAAATTAGATTTAACCGCGCATTACGAATAGCTTCATCTTCGACTAAGAATTGATGTGCATTGTAATAGGTATGAAAATTATTTGCCAAATCACGAAGATAATGGATAAGCAAATGAGGTTCATGTTGCAATGCCGCACGCTCCAGCGTTTCAGCATATTTAGATAAGGTGGTTAGTAACATGGTCTCATGTTCTTCTACCAACATATCCAGGTTTTCCATGCCTAAAATTAAATCTCTTTCCCAGCCTTTTTTATCAAGTTGACGTAACACACTGCATACACGAGCATGTGCATATTGTACATAAAAAACGGGGTTTTCATTAGTTTTCGATGTGGCTAATTTTAGATCAAAATCCATGTGTTGCTCAGATTTACGCATCACATAAAAAAAGCGAGCGGCATCAGTGCCTACTTCACTACGCAATTGGCGTAAAGTAACAAATTCACCAGAACGAGTCGACATAGGTAGTTTTTCTTTGCCGCGATAAAGTATGGCAAATTGAACTAATTTTACTTTGAGTTTGGAATCATCAGCACCTAAAGCTTTCATAGCGGCTTTTACTCTGGGAATATAGCCGTGATGATCTGATCCCCATATATTGATAATTTGATCAAACCCACGATCCAGCTTATTCATGTGGTAAGCAATATCTGATGCAAAATAAGTGGTCTGCCCATTATCTCTAACCACAACACGGTCTTTATCATCTCCTAACTGACTTGATGCAAACCAGGTTGCACCTTCTTGCTGATAAAGAAAACCCGCTTTATCCAGACGATCTAATGCTTCTTGAATTGAACCGTCTTTCATTAACTGACGTTCAGAAAACCATTCTTCAAAGCTGACACCAAAGGCTTCAAGGTCTTCTTTAATATCCTCAAGAATAACGGATAAACCTGCTTGAAACACATCAGGGTATAAAGAATCACCCAATAAGGTTTTTGCCCGTTCAATCAATGCATCAATATGTTTTTCTTTATCACCGCCATGGGTTTCATCAACAGGAATAGCCTCTAATACCAAGTTTGCAGGCCTACGATATTCATTGCCAGCTTTTTTATGTATATTAAAAGCAATGTCTCGAATATAGTCGCCACGATAACCATTACTAGGAAAGGCAACAACTTCACCGCATTCTTCCAGATAACGCAACCAGATACTGGTAGCCAATATATCCATTTGCCGACCAGCATCATTAACATAATATTCTTTTGAAACATCAAAACCCACGGCAGATAACAAATTGGCAACGGCGGAACCATACGCAGCACCTCTGCCATGCCCAACATGAAGTGGGCCGGTAGGGTTTGCAGAAACAAATTCTACTTGAACTTTGGTTCCTGCACCTATTTTGCTAAAGCCAAACTTATTACCCACATTCTGAATATCTTTAATCACTTGAAACTGTGATTCTGCTTCAATAAAAAAATTAATAAATCCAGGGCCTGCAATTTCTACTTTCGATACTATCGACTCGTCGGCAAGTGATGCACAAATTTTTTCAGCCAATTGTCTAGGATTGGATTGAGTAGGTTTTGCCAATATTAATGCAAGGTTAGTAGAAAAGTCACCATGCGCGGCATCTTTGACGCGGTTAATATTAATTTGAGGTGTTAAATCTTGATCAAGAATGCCTTCAGATTTAAGACTTTCAACTGCTTGTTGCAGCAGCGTTTCCAGCTTTTGTTTCATTATAGTGAGGTACTAGGGTCTAACGAGTCGCGTATTATCCATCAAAAAACGATATTTCGCCAATTCAGCTTTGATTGTGTAGATAGAGGTCTCAGATAATAATTTTTTCTTATTTTAAAAATCACGAGGCTTAATAAAGCTAAAGCAATTAAATTGGGATAGCCATTGGGCCATTCATCATCAGCTAGTAACCAAGGAAAGGCTTTAAGTCAACACTTAAAAAAATCCTATACCCAATAAAAAGGCTAACATAACGGAGCCTCATACTAATGAATTTAGCGGGTTTAATAATTATTCTATACTTTTACTTTGGTAATTTTGTCGCCTCTTCCACTCTGTCGTAATCCACACCCACACTAATAATAAAACTGGTGGCCTGTTCTATATCCATTGCCGATTTAATCACTTTAGATTTATGCACAATAACAGTAAATCCAGAAGTTGGGTTAGGCGAGGTAGGTACAAATAAAATATACATATCCTGTGTTTTATTGGTGACATAAGCAGGCACCCATAACCCCTCTTTAGGGTATTCGATATACACTACTTCACGCGCTTCAGTTTGCCCATGACCTGATGCCATATTGACTAATTTTTTGGTCACTCTATAAACGGTATTCAAAAAAGGAATCACTTCAATAATGGCATCTATTGCTGAAATGATAGATGATTTCCCCATCCGTACACGATAGCCAATATAGGAAAATAATGAAAAACTAATGACAAAGATAATAAAAGTTATAATGTAATTATCATTGTAGCCATAAACAACTTTAACTAAATCTGTAAAGCGATCATTGACAAAAAATACAATTTGACCAATTACATAAACTGGAATAAAAGCCAGAATACCGATTAAAAAATAATTAAATATTTTTTTCATTTTAACACCTATTTGATGATTAGCAGCACACCCGACAACAGTAAAAATACAGCAAAAAACCGACTGTATTTTTGATTATCAATTGAGCGATAGACTATTTCTTCTGTTAATAAAAAAACAATGATACCCAGTTGTACAAAACTCATATACCCTGCAAATGACAACTCAAACTGGTTACCCAATAAAAACAGCGTTATTAACTGAAAAAATGCAAAGGTGGCATAACAACTTGCCACGGTGACACGGGTAGTATCTTTTTGATGATTTTTACCATGCACAATAGCAGTCAACAAAGAGCCACCCAAGTTAGTTAAGCCGTGGACAATGCCCATGGTAACAAGATAACTGCGCTCATACTTAACCATTTTTTGTAATGATTGCTCCAATACAGGAAAATAACTTTTTAACGCGACTAAAATCAAAAAACCACCAATCAGTATGCCAATATTGAGATTTGCCATGCTAACAAAAAACAAAAACAATACAACAAAAGGAATGCTGTAGATTAATATATTTTTATAAAAGGTGGTATCTATAAATGGATAATGTTTGAGAATCTGTAGCAAATTAATGGCTATTGAAATAGGTAATAAAATGCTTAATGCGTTAAAAAAATCATAGCCCAGCAGCAATAAAATAGGGGTGCCGAATAATAATACGCCGACACCAAAAACGGATTGAATGACTGTGGTTGCTATAATCGTCAATATGATATCTGCTGGCATTTTCTTCCTCTTATTATTTTTCTTAGTAGCGAAATCAAGGGATCAAATCAAGAATCAAGCTGGCTGAACCCTTGATTCCCCAACCCCTCACGCATTTTTTATCCGTTCATGAGTTATGCTGAGGCCTCATTGAGTATGATACTTATATATTAAGGCTTATCAATAGGTTTTTATCGAAAAACAAGGCGAATATGTCTGGTTTTATTTTTAATAGGGTGTGTTAAGGCAATGGTGTCTTGTGCTAATTGTAATCCTTGCATAAAAAATGTCCCGCTATTTACCAAGTTCAAAGGTGAATGTTATTCCAGATATGATTTTCACAATATTAAATCAACTAATAAACCCAGTCAAAAAACATTAGATAAAGTTAACGAAATACTGACTCATAACCTTAAGCCAATAAAAATAATTTTTGAAGCAGGTGATTTTTTGATATTCAAAAATCAAGCAATAATGCATAAACGTAGTCAATTTAAACCAAACTATAATGGCAATGAAAGATGGTTAATGCATTTGTTTGGCATGGTAGATACCCCTCAAAAGCATTTACACAATCAATTAGTCTTAAGGAGTTAATAGTGGAAAAAGTAAAAAATATTACATTTATTGGGCTGGGAGTTATGGGGTTTGCTATGGCTGGGCACTTAACAAAAAACAATCGTTTTTCTATTACCGTTTGGAACAGAACGAAAAATAAAGCAGATAAATGGATAAATGAATTTAAAGGAACAATTGCTAGTTCAATTAAAGAAGCTGTTGATAATGCTGATGTGGTTATCTTATGTGCTGGAAAAGATGAAGATGTGGAGCAAATTATCTATGCAAAGAATGGCGTTTTACAACACATTAGAAATGATGCATTAGTAATTGACCATACAACCACTTCTTATAAATTAACCCAAAAATTAGCGGTATCATTTAAAGAAAAAAATGTAGGGTTTGTTGATGCTCCTGTTAGCGGTGGTGAAGTTGGGGCAATCAATGGCTGTTTAAGTATTATGGCGGGTGGTAGTGAAGTGGATATAAAAACTGCAAAACCAATTATCGCAAGTTACGCCAAAAGCATCTCTCATATAGGAGATAGTGGCTATGGACAATTAGCAAAAATGGTTAATCAAGTATGCATTGCAGGGGTCTTGCAAGGATTGTCTGATGGTATTTTATTTGCTGAAAATGAAAATATAGATATTGAAAAATTATTACCCGCAATATCAGGGGGGGCTGCTGGGTCTTGGCAAATGGATAATAGGGCATTAACAATGAGCAAAAAAGAATTTGATTTTGGTTTTGCCATCAAGTGGATGGTTAAAGATTTAGGTTATTGTCTAGATAGAGCCAAGGAAAATAACACAGATTTGTCTTTTACAAAAACTGTATATGATAAATACCAAAATTTAATTAAAAGTGGTGATGGGCATTTTGATACATCAGCGTTAATTTTACAAAATAAAGGAAGATAGAAGGTTTATAAAATCAAGGGGTCGGGAAATCAAGGGGTCAATCAAGAAAATCAAAAAATCAAGGGGTCGGAGTAATTGATTTATATAAAAACACTTAACAATTCATTCCAGCCGACCGCTAACGCGACCGCTGGATTCAGACGTTATGCAGCTCAAGAATAAGCGCTTTACCTTAAAGTAATCACTGTATAATTTCACTTATTAACAATAAAAGAAGTGAATATAAAACTTATGCCCGTCAAAGAAGAGTTTGAAGCACAATTAAAGGATTTTGTTACCGAACTTGAAGAACATATAAGTACAGAAGATGGTGAATGGACTATTAAAGGTTTTATTGATGTCTTTCAAAATATTTATACCATTTCCTCAGATACAAAAATTATTTCAAAAATCCTTGAGATTCATTTGTTCCCGAAAATTATGGGGTTTGCAAAAAAATATGGGTACAAAATAGTTCTTGCAGAGCATCAAAATTATTACCCTGATATTTCTTTTGTAAAAGCAGATGATGAAAAAATTAAATTTGCTGTTGATTTTAAAACAACTTATCGCAACCCTAAAAAGCCATTTTTATGTAATGGCTTTACACTTGGGTCACATGGGAAATATTTTGAAGACAGAACAAACACAAAAAACATCCAATTTCCTTACAGTTCATATACTGGACATTTTTGTTTAGGCATTATTTATAACCGTGTTGACGGAACAACTATTGATGAAACTAAGAGTTATGCTATAAGTGAGCTACATTCTATTGCTTCAGTTGTTAAAGATTTTGAATTTTTTGTTGCTGAAAAATGGCGAATTGCTAGTGATAAAAGTGGTAGTGGCAATACTGCTAATATTGGAAGTATAAACCGTATTGCTGATATTTCTGCTGGAAAGGGAATGTTTTCTAAATTAGGTGAAGAGTGGTTTGATGATTACTGGATGAATCATAATAAAATAACGATTCCTGATGGTAAAGGCGGAACAAAAAAGATTACAAATCTAGAGGACTTTGTTAAATACAGGAATGGCAATGTCGCACTTATTGTTCCAAAAAACAATAAGGCTGGAAAATGAAAGTTAATGTCCCACCAATAAAATCACAAGGCATTAAAACAAAACTTGTTCCTTGGATTGGAAGTATTATTCCACCAAACTTTGAAGATCAGTGGGTTGAGCCATTTATGGGAACTGGAGTTATTGCTTTTAATTTAGCACCTAAACATGCTCTTCTATGTGACACAAACCCTCATTTAATTAATTTTTACCAAGCTATAGCTGATGGTGAAATAACACCTGAAATTACTAGACAATTTTTAAATAAAGAAGGTGGAAAACTATTAGAAAAAGGTGAGTTGCACTATTATGAATTAAGGGAAAGATTCAATAAAGACCATCAGCCTTTAGATTTTTTATTTCTTAATAGAGCAGGTTTTAATGGGATGATTCGTTTTAACCGAAAAGGTGGGTTTAACATTCCTTTTTGTCGTAAACCACAAAGGTTTGCTAAAGCTTATGTAACGAAAATTGTAAATCAAGTATCCCATGTTAGTCATTTATTAGAATCAAAAAGTTTTGTATTTAAGTGTCAATCATTTAAAGAAACAATTAATCAAAGTAACTCTGATTCTATTATTTATTGTGACCCACCCTATATAGGTAGACATGCAGATTATTATAATGGATGGGATGAAAGCCACGAAAATGAACTAAATAAAGAGCTTTCCTTGACGAAGAGTAAATTCATTTTATCTACTTGGCATCATAATGATTATAGAGAAAATGAATATATAGCATCTTTATGGAATAAATATAATATATTAACTCGTGAACATTTTTACCATGTAGGTGGAAGTGAAAAAAATAGAAACCCAATGATAGAGGCTATAGTAACAAATTATGATGTTTCAAATCATCTGTATAAAGAAGAGAAAAAACCAGAACAACTCTCAATATTTGAAGCTCAAGCGAAGTATAAAGAGCCTAACAAAAAAATCTGGAGTTCCCCCACTTGACTGGACACCATGTTGATAAATTAGCTGATATAAAATTGATTAACAGCAGTTATTATCAAAATTTTGGTAAACAATGGAGAAATAGTGAAAGCAATATTAATGACAGATAAAGGTTCACCTGATGTATTACAGATCGCAGAGATTGCAGAACCAAAAATAAAACAAGCGACTGAAGTTAAAATTAAAATAAAAGCGGCGGGTATTAACCCTATTGATACGAAAGTACGCAGAAATGGACTATTTTATACAGAAGCATTACCCGTTATATTGGGTTGTGATGGAGCAGGCGAGATAGTTGAAACAGGTGATGCAATATCTGAATTTAACATAGGCGATGAAGTCTGGTTTTGCCATGGTGGATTAGGTAAAGAACCAGGGAATTATGCGCAATATACTGTGATAGATGGTCGCTGGCTGACCTTAAAACCTAAAAACATCAGCTTTTTTGAAGCAGCGGCGATGCCTCTAGTTTTAATTACTGCATGGAATGCATTATTTGTTAAAGGAAACCTTCAATCAGGAGAGACAGTATTGATTCATGCAGGTGCTGGTGGTGTCGGACATATTGCTATCCAGTTAGCAAAATTAAAGGGTGCGAAAGTTATTGTCACCGTAAGTTCAAATGAGAAAGCGTCGTTTGCAAAATCACTGGGTGCTGATCATAGTATCATTTATAGTCAAAATGACTTTGTAGAAGCACTTGATCATTTAACGGTTGGAAAAGGTGCGGATTTGGTTTTTGACACCGTAGGGGGAGAGGTTTTTAGCCAAAGTATATTGGCAACACGTTATTTTGGTCGTCTTATCACATTATTAGATCCTAGTGGACAGAACCTACAAGAAGCCAGAATGCGAAATTTGTTAATTGGTTTTGAGCTGATGTTAACACCATTACTAAAAGGTCTGGATGGGGAACGAGATAAACATATTAATATTCTTAAACAATGTGCTTTATGGGTTGAGCAGGGGCTTTTAAAAGTACATGTTTCGGAGCGGTTTTCTATGCAGAAAATTACACAAGCCCATGCATTAATAGAGCGGGGGCATACAGTGGGGAAAATAGTATTGGATATCGCTACAGATTGCTCAAGCTAAAAAACCAGCTTAAGTGCTATTACTGTGTTTATACCTGTAAAAACGCTTCGCACCCTAAAACGCAGAGCAACACAAGATACAAATGAGAAAACATCTTAATGGGTATCAAATTAAATGACGATTGACTCTTAGCTATTGCCGTTGGGTTTTGTAAGAAAGCCTTTGGCACTCACAGGAATAGCGTCAGGGACGATGATAGCTCCTAATTCTGTCATGGCTTTTTTGTAAACCTTTCGTTTAAAGTAAATGATATCTTTGAGTGGATACCAAAAATCAACCCACTTCCAGCCATCAAATTCTTGTTTTTTACCGCAATCAAAGCGCACATGTTTTTCATCACTGACTAGACGCAAAATGAACCAAATCTGTTTTTGACCTATACAGAGAGGTAAAGATTTTTTGCGAATATATTTTTCTGGTAATTTATAGTGTAACCAATAACGACTGCGCCCTAGCAACTGAACATGCTCAGCTTTGAGGCCTGTTTCTTCCCATAATTCACGATACATTGCAGTTTCTGGATCCTCATTGCAATCAATTCCACCTTGTGGAAATTGCCATGAGTTAACGCTTTTACGTTTAGCCCAAAAAACACGACCCTCGTCATTACAAAGGATAATGCCAACGTTAGACCGGTACCCTTTAGAGTCTATCATTTAAAAACCTGTGTGTTTCTTCTCTGTTTTTTTAATTGTTGTCTGCTAGCAATGTTGTGCCATAGTGTAGGTTATATGAGCGGCTTAAATTGTACAAAAACACATAACAACTGCTAAGAATCTGTTCAAGATTTACTCTGCCACTGCCATTTGTGCTTGGGCAGTTTGCACAAAACCCTTATTTACTTCGTGTAAACTCCAGTTTCTGGACTTCATCTACACACGTCTGGCAGTGGCTGGTAACTATCTTGAACGGGTTCTAATAAAAAACATTAAATGCTGTGTTATCCAAGTAAAAAAACAGAATAAATTAAAATTAATAGATGTATTGTTCCATAAAAAAAGAGTTGATGCTATAAGTGTTTGCACAAATAAAAATTCATTAACAGAATGGGATCTCAGCATAACTCGTGAACGGATAAAAAAGGCTAGAAGTTTGCCATCTTTTAGCCAAAATAACGCGCAATAGTGCACTATTACACTTGTATTTTGACTAAAACCTGAAAAATTCTATCACTTTTTTTGTCCGTCCAGAGTTGTGCTGAGGCCTCATAATAATAAATAACCCTTACTCCATCACTTTTGCCTTTATTGCCATTACCACCTTATTCTCCAGAACTTAATCCTGTGGAGCAACTATGGCAGCAGATAAAACAAAGGTTTTTGTCAAATACCACATTCCAAGAATATGAGGATATTATTGAAAGATCTTGCCAGGCTTGGAATAAAATACTAAGTGAGGAGGGTTTTGTTAGAAGTTTGTGCAGTAGAAAAGTGGAGTTTTTTAGTTTAGTTATTTTTTGAATATGGTATAATATCTAAATTATAATTTCAATGGCTTTTAAGCCCGATTGCCCCGTTTTCTATGGCATAGCTATTGACGAAAGTAGTTTATACAATTAAAATTGCACAGTTATGTTAGATCGATTGCCTGTTCTTCTTAATCCATTGCGTTTTTCTGAAAGAGGAAAGAAACTTGTTGGGGCAATTAAAATTAGTGAGTTGACTCGTTTATCTGATGTTCTTGTAGATGACTCTGGGCTGGTAAATATTGATTTTTCTTTCGATAAGGAAGGAAGGGTGCCTACTCTTGTGGGGCAAATAAAAGCAAATTTAATATTGCAATGTCAGGCTTGTTTAGAGCAAGTTGAATTACCAATTAATAAGCATTTTAAATTAGGTATGGTGACATCTTTGGAGCAAGCGGACAGATTGGCGAGTGATTGTGAGCCATTGATGTTGAAAAATGAAAATATTTCAGTGAATGATCTTGTAGAAGATGAATTATTGCTAGCATTACCTGATTTTCCTAGACACAAAGAACAATGTGTAGAAGAAAATGAAGAAGATATAAACGATGACAATAAAAAGCAGTTGAATTCTAACAACCCGTTTTCTGTTTTAGCTGAATTTAAAAATACTGGAGATTAATAATGGCTGTACAAAAAAGCAAAGTAACACGATCAAGAAGAGGTCAGCGTCGTTCGCATGATTCATTAACAAGCAAGACCTTGTCTCAGGATCCAATAACAGGTGAAACACATTTGCGTCATCACATGACATCTGAAGGTGTTTTTAAAGGTCGTCAAGTTGTTCTTGTAGACGAAGACTAAATTGTTCTTAGACCATTAGTATTTAAGTTTAAATATTAAGCTGTTTTTGATTTAGTTTATATGTATAACAGGCTTAGTTCTGTGGTCGGTTCTTCTTAATATTCTGGAGTTATCCAAAGCGTGGGTTCAACAATTGCAATTGATGCTATGGGCGGGGATTTTGGTCCTGAGGTTACCGTTCCTGCATCCTTGGAATGCTTAAAAGCAAATCCCAAGTTAAACCTTATTCTAGTTGGCAACGAGACGATTTTAAATGAGTTGTTGGTTCAAAATCAAAATGAGTTTGCTGATAGACTTCTTGTTCATCATGCATCTCAGCAAGTTGAGATGGACGAAAAACCACAACATGCTTTAAAACGTAAAAAAGACTCCTCAATGCGTGTTGCTATTAATTTAGTGCGAGATAAGGAGGCCGATGCCTGTGTCAGTGCTGGTAATACGGGGGCATTGATGGCAACTGCTCGCTTTGTTTTAAAGATGATTCCAGGGATCGACCGTCCTGCCATTATTTCGGCACTACCTTCTACTTTTGGACATACGCATATTCTTGATTTAGGCGCTAATGTTGACTGTACAGCCGAGCACTTATATCAATTCGCCATTATGGGTGAAGAAGTGGTTAAAGCCGTTGAAAATGTGGAGTTCCCAAAAATTGGCTTGTTGAATATTGGTGAAGAGGATACTAAAGGTAATGAGCAAGTTAAAGCGGTTTCGGTATTGTTGGAATCCTCAGAACTCAATTATATTGGTTATGTAGAAGGCAATTCAATTAATGCAGGTAGCGTTAAAGTAGATTTAATTGTGACAGATGGTTTTGTCGGTAATGTGGCACTTAAATCTATAGAAGGTGCGGCAAAAATGTTTGTTACTAAGCTGAAAGAAGCTTTTGAGAAAAATATTTTTACAAAAATTGCAGCT
Source organism: Methylococcales symbiont of Iophon sp. n. MRB-2018 (assembly GCA_003666325.1). Taxonomy (GTDB): domain Bacteria; phylum Pseudomonadota; class Gammaproteobacteria; order Methylococcales; family Methylomonadaceae; genus QPIN01. The sequence continues at coordinate 74,351 of QPIL01000122.1, read as the reverse complement.
ATTATTGCGTTACCTGTTTTAAAAGCCTTTAAAGCAAGTATTGACCCCCGAGTTTTTAATGGTGCCAGTTTGATTGGTTTGAGGGGGCTGGTTATTAAAAGTCATGGAGGTGCCGATCAATTAGCGTTTAAATGTGCAATACAACTGGCAGAAATAGAAATCACAAAAGATGTGACCAATAAAATTAATGCTAAAGTTGCGGCTACTTTAGAAAATAGAGAAAGTGTATGAAGCGTTGCGCAAGGGTCATTGGAAGCGGAGGATATTTACCCGAAACAATCCGGACTAATGAAGACATTTCAAAGTTGGTAGACACTTCGGATAGCTGGATTTTTGAGCGCACTGGAATTAAAACGCGACGCATTGCTGGAGAAAATGAAACAGCGGCCAGTATGGCGGAGATAGCGGCAAGGCAAGCCATAGAAATGGCGGGTATTGAAGCGGGTGAAATTGATTTAATTATTGTAGCAACGGGCTCACCTGACAGAGTCTATCCCAGTACAGGATGTATATTACAACATCGACTTGAAATCCAGCAATGTGTAGCATTTGATGTACAGGCAGCTTGTTCGGGTTCGATTTTTGCAATGAGTATTGCAGATCAATATATTAAATCTGGTGCAGCCGATAAAGTTTTAATAATAGGTTCTGAAATTTGTTCCCGTTTAGTAGATTGGACTGATAGAAGTACGTGTATTTTATTTGGTGACGGTGCCGGTGCCGTGCTTTTGGAGTCCACTGATAAACCTGGTATTTTATCAACTCATATTCATTCTGATGGAGGCTTTGAAGATTTACTTTATTGCCCAAACCCACAAGTTGCTACTGCTTCTGCTAAAGATGAAAAAGGCGTGATCACCATGAAAGGTAATGAGGTGTTTAAAGTTGCAGTGAATACCTTAGGGCGGATAGTGGATGAAACTTTAGCTACTAATAATCTGGATAAATCTGATATTGACTGGCTAGTACCTCATCAGGCAAATACCCGAATCATTGCGGCGACTGCAAGAAAGTTAAAAATGTCAATGGATCAAGTGATCTTAACCTTGGAAAACCAAGGTAACACTTCTTCTGCTTCTGTTTTATTGGCTTTTAATGAAGCGATAAGAGACGGCAGAATTAAACGGGGTCAAATTGTATTATTAGAAGCCTTTGGCGCAGGATTTACCTGGGGCTCGGCATTAATAAAGTATTAGAGACCTCAGCATAACGCATGAACAGATAAAAAAGGCTAGAAGTTTTCCATCTTTCAGCCAAAATAACGCGCAATAGCCCGCTATTACACTTGTATTTTGACTAAAACCTGAAAAATTCTATCGTTTTTTTATCCGTTCCAGAGTTATGCTGAGGTCTCTATTAGTAAAGAAGATTTAATGGGCGCGTTAAAAGTAAGACTCGGATCTCTTTTGAATCTGATTTTTTTAGATAAAAATATTCTATGAGCGTACAAAAAAATAATTTAGCCTTTGTTTTTCCTGGACAAGGGTCTCAAACAATCGGCATGATGGCTGATTTGGCTGATTCATTTTCTGTGGTTAAGCAGACCTTTGAACAGGCTTCAGATGTTTTGAGTTTTGATTTATGGCAATTAATTCAGCAAGGGTCAGCGCAAGACTTAAATCAAACAGATAATACTCAACCGGCCATGTTAGCTGCTGGAGTCGCAATGTGGCGCGTCTGGAATGAACAGTCAGCAGTAGTACCTGCTTGGATGGCTGGGCACAGCTTAGGTGAATATTCTGCTTTGGTTTGTGCCGAATCAATGCGTTTTGAAGATGGTATTGCACTCGTTGCTGAAAGAGGTCGTTTGATGCAACAGGCTGTTCCGACGGGTGTCGGTGCAATGGCTGCTATTATTGGTTTAAACGACCAGCAAGTGATAGCTGTTTGTGCAGATAGCGCAGGCAATGAGGTGGTCTCTGCCGTTAATTTTAATGCACCTGGGCAAGTGGTTATTGCTGGACATGTTGAAGCTGTTGAAAGAGCAATGGCTATGGCAAAAGAAGCGGGTGCAAAAAGAGCATTGCCTCTACCTGTTAGTGTACCTTCTCATTGTGCATTGATGGAATCTGCAGCAGAAAAATTGCATGAAAAATTAGAACAAATAGATATCAGTAAGCCACAAGTGGCATTGATTCATAATGCAGATGTGTTGTTACATACATCTGCTGCTGAGATACGCATAGCTTTAAAAGAACAGTTGTTTAAACCCGTGCGCTGGGTTGATAGTATTACTTATATGGACGAACAAAATGTGACAAGTTTTGTTGAATGTGGACCGGGAAAAGTTTTGATGGGCTTGAATAAGCGTATAGTAAAAGCTGCGAATCATCAGGCTATGTATGATTCAGTAACATTAGAAAAAGTGTTGGAGCAAGTCAATGGATAAAAAGGTAGCTTTGGTAACGGGAGCTAGTCGTGGAATAGGGCGGGCTATCGCAGAACAATTAGTTGTTGATGGTTTTTTTGTTATTGGAACAGCCACCAGTGATGGTGGGGCTGATTCTGTTTCTGCTTATTTAGCGAGTAACGGTAAGGGGCTGAAGTTAAATGTTACTGATGCTGAGTCAATTGCGGGTGTTATTAAACAAATTGGTAAAGATTTTTCTGCACCTGCTGTACTGGTGAATAATGCAGGTATTACCCGCGATAATTTACTCATAAGAATGAAAGACGAAGAGTGGGATGATATTATCAATACCAATTTGGGGTCTATTTTTCGTATGAGTAAAGCCGTATTGCGTGGCATGATGAAAGCTAAAACAGGGCGTATTGTCAATATTTCTTCAGTCGTTGGTGCAACAGGTAATGCAGGACAAACTAATTATGCAGCATCAAAAGCGGGTATGGTTGGGTTTGCTAAGTCAATGGCTAAAGAAGTAGGTTCTCGTAATATTACTATCAATACAGTAGCTCCTGGTTTTATTGATACGGATATGACCAAAGAATTGGCTGATGAGCATAAGAATGCGTTGATGAGTTCAATCGCGTTAGGTCGTTTAGGTGATCCTAAAGAAATTGCCCATGCGGTTTCATTTTTAAGCTCTGAAGGCGCCTCCTATATAACAGGTGAGACAATTCACGTCAATGGTGGCATGTTTATGCCATAGTGTTGTGCCTTTATATTGATTTCAAGTATAATTCCATCCCGTCGTCTGGGTTAGCCAGTGGCGGATTCTAATAATTTTAATAACGCAATACAGTCTAGTGTATTCAATAATTGGCACTGGCTTTGTATGAGGAAAATAGTATGAGTAACATTGAAGAGCGAGTAAAAAAGATTGTTGCAGAACAGTTGGGTGTTAAAGATGACATTGCAAATGATTCATCTTTTGTAGATGATTTAGGTGCTGATTCTCTTGATACGGTTGAACTCGTTATGGCACTTGAAGAAGAATTTGAATGTGAAATTCCAGACGAAGAAGCTGAAAAAATAACGACTGTTCAGCTTGCTATTGATTATATTAATACTAATTTAGATTAATATATATATTTTTAGCGGGTGATTTCTCATCCGCTAGAACACTTTCTTAGATTATTTTAAGAGACCCCTCCTATTTTTACTTATATATGTTTCTAACAGGTCATTACTTTGAGTGAACGTCGAGTTGTAATTACTGGATTAGGTGCAGTGACACCTTTAGCTAATAACGTTACAGATACTTGGAATGGTATTATCAACGGTAAAAGTGGTATAGGTCTTATTGATTCCTTTGATATTTCGCTCTTTGCAACGACTTTTGGCGGAGTCATTAGGGATTTTGATATCAGCGAATATTTTCCTGCCAAAGATGCAAAGAGAATGGATGGGTTTATCCATTACGGTCTGGCAGCAGGGTGTCAGGCGATTGATGATTCTGGCATAGAAGTGACGGAGCAAAATGCTGAACGAATAGGTATAGCGATTGGAGCGGGTATTGGAGGTATAACAGGCATTGAAGAATGTTATGCAAGCTATAAAAAAAGCGGCCCTCGCAGGATCTCCCCTTTCTTTGTGCCTGGTAACATCATCAATATGATTTCGGGCAATTTGTCGATTAAATATGGCATGAAAGGGCCTAATTTTGCTATTGTCACTGCTTGTGCCACAGGTACGCATAATATTGGCGATGCTTTGCGGTTAATCAAATATGGTGATGCCGATGTGATGGTTGCAGGTGGAGCCGAACGATGTACTACTTCACCAACAGCAATGGGTGGTTTTGCATCTGCAAAAGCGTTATCACGTAGAAACGATGATCCTCAACGTGCCAGTCGTCCTTGGGATAAAGATAGAGATGGTTTTGTATTAAGTGACGGTGCAGGTGTGGTTGTTCTTGAAGAGTTGGAACATGCAAAAGCACGCGCTGCCAAAATTTATGCAGAAATTGTCGGCTATGGTATGAGTGGAGATGCTCATCACATGACCACACCTTCTGTGGGTGGTGAAGGTGCTGCTCGATGTATAAAAAATGCCTTGCGTGATGCAAAATTGAATGCTGATCAAGTAGATTACATTAATGCCCACGGTACATCTACACCCGCAGGTGATGTGTGTGAAACACAGGCAATGAAATCTGCATTAGGTGATCATGCTTATAAAATTGCGATCAGCTCAACAAAATCCATGATTGGACATTTACTAGGTGCTGCAGGTGGTGTTGAAGCGGTTTTTTCAGCATTAGCTTTAAAGCACCAAATTGCTCCCCCCACTATTAATTTAGACACGCCAGACCCTGAATGCGACTTGGATTATGTGCCTCATACAGCCAGAGAGATGAAAATGGATATTGTCATTTCTAATTCTTTTGGCTTTGGCGGAACTAATGGATCATTAGTGTTTAAGCGCTACGAATAGAAATAATAGTGTTTGCTGATGTACCTGCTTAATGGTGAAAACAAACAAATATTAGATTTTTCTGATAGAGGGTTTCAATATGGTGATGGGCTATTTGAAACAATTAGCGTTCAAAACGGTATTCCTCTTTTTCTTGATCTGCATTTTCAACGCTTAATCACAGATTGCAAAAAACTGCTGATTCCTCCTCCAGATAATCATATTCTTCAAACAGAAGCTTTTCAGCTTGCTAAGGGTGTAGATTGTGCTGTATTAAAGCTGATTGTCACCCGAGGATTAGGTGGGCGTGGATATCGCCAACCTGAAAAAGTATCACCGACTCGTCTTTTTTCTTTACATCCTTTTCCTATTTATCCTAAAAATTATTTTCAAAGTGGTATTTCTGCATGTTTTTGTAATGTCCGATTAGGTTTAAACTCCACGCTGGCAGGTATTAAACATTTGAATCGTCTTGAGCAAGTGATGGCTAGAGCAGAATGGGAAACATTAGAAATTCAGGAAGGACTCATGCTGGATTTGAATGAAAATATTATTGAAGGAACCATGAGCAATTTTTTTCTTATCAAAGATAATATATTAATGACACCTATTCTTGATTTGTGTGGAGTAGAAGGTATTTTAAAAAAAATCATAATAAATTTAGCCAGAGATCATAATATTGAGGTTGTGGAAAAAAAAATCAGTAAAAATGAGGTGCTGATAGCAGATGAATTATTTGTAACAAATTCAATAATTGATATTTGGCCGATTAAAAAAATAGAAAGCAAACGATTTGAAGTAGGGGAGATGACTAAAAAATTACAGTCTGCATACTTAATATTAAAACAAGAGGCTATTTATGAGGTTTAGACTGGGATTTATTGTTTTGTTGTTGCTAAGTGTATCTTTTTTAGCTGTGTGGAATGTATATCAACAGATAATTACGGAAGCTGTAGTTTTAGAACGCCCTCGGATCATAGAGATTGCTAAAGGTGATGGTTTTAACAAAATCACGAATAAATTGCTAGAGCAGGAGATTGAGATTAACCCCCTATGGTTTAAATTGATTGCGTATGAAAGAAAAATTAGTAATAAACTTAAAGCGGGTGAATATGCGTTAAAAGTTGGCTTAACCATGCCACAAATATTAGCCTTGTTTGTTGAAGGAAAAACCAGGCAACATTCTATTACTTTCCCTGAGGGCTGGAATTTTAAGCAAATTTTTGAACGCATTCAAAATCACCAATATCTTAAAAAAACACTGACAAGTGGTGATTTTAAAACCATAATGTCAAAGCTGGGTTCAAATTATAAGCACCCTGAAGGTTTGTTTTTTCCTGACACCTATTTTTTTGATAAGAATACTAGCGATTTTTCGTTGTTAAAAATGGCTTATCATAAAATGCAGCGAATTTTAGCGACAGAATGGGATAACAGGGAAAAAGATTTACCCTTAAAAAGTGCCTATGAAGCACTAATCCTAGCTTCGATTATAGAAAAAGAAACTGGAGTAATAGAGGAACGACCTCAAATTGCCGGTGTTTTTACCCGTAGACTAAAAATAGGCATGTTATTACAGACAGATCCTACAGTTATATATGGTATGGGGGATGGCTACAAAGGTAAGATACGACGTAGTGATTTAAGACGAGCGACGGCATATAATACTTATGTTATTAAAGGCTTGCCTCCAACGCCTATAGCTATGCCAGGCAAAGCGGCTATCAATGCGGCATTACACCCCAAAAAAGGAAAAAGCCTGTATTTTGTTGCAGAGGGTAAAGGCAGAGGGACGCATATATTTTCTGCAACACTGAGAGCGCATAATAATGCGATAATAAATATCAAAAGAACCAAGTGATTGCTAGGAAATGAAGCAAGGTCAATTCATAACATTAGAAGGTGGTGACGGCGCAGGTAAGTCAACGAATTTATTTTTTGTAAAACAATTACTAGAAAAAAGTAATATAAATGTTGTTATTACAAGAGAGCCTGGCGGAACAGTTGTTGCCGAAAAAATACGCAAGTTATTACTCGATGAAAATGAAGAAACTATTTCAGAGCAGGCAGAATTGTTATTAATGTTTGCCGCTAGGGCGCAGCATATTCATCATATAATTAAACCCGCTTTAGCACAGGGAAAATGGGTTTTGTGTGATCGTTTTACTGATTCTACCTATGCCTATCAGGGAGGAGGAAGAGGAATGGACGGCAAATTGATTGAATTGCTAGAGAATAAAGTGCAAAGCGGATTAACACCTGATCTGACATTGTTACTAGATGTTCAGGTAGAAACTGGTATGGACAGAGTGAATAAACGTGCTGGGCTTGATCGTTTTGAGTCAGAAAAGAAACTGTTTTTTGAGAAAGTGAGGTCAGCATATTTAACAAGAGCAGAAAATAATCCACAACAAATTAAGGTGATTGATGCCAGTCAGTCATTAAAAAAAGTACAAAAAGATATAGTCCAAATTGTTAGCGTGTTTAGCGATAGAATATGATGAATGATCCTGAGCAATTATTACCTTGGTTAGATAAATACTGGAGCCAACTTGTTCAAATTATTAAACAACAACGTATCCCTCAGGCACTATTATTTAGCGGGAATAAAGGCGTAGGAAAACATGTTTTGGCAAGGCGTTTTGCACAAGCCTTGCTTTGTTTGTCACCCAGTTTGGATGGCAATGGTTGTGGACAATGCCAAAGGTGTAAATTATTTCTGGCGGATACACATCCAGATTATAAAATTCTTGCACCCGATGAAACAGGTAAAGCCATTACGGTATCAATGGTTCGGCAACTAACAACACAATTATCGTTAAAACCCCAATTTGATGGGCGGCGAGTAGTTATTATTAATCCTGCTGATGATTTGAATAATGCGGCGGCTAATGCCTTTTTGAAATATTTGGAAGAGCCGACAGAACGAACTACACTTATTCTTATTGCCGAAAAACCAACTAAGCTGCCAGCGACTATCTGTAGTCGCTGTCAAAAGTTATTTATCTCAACCCCAAACCAAAGTGATATTGAACCTTGGTTAAAAAAGTATGGTTTGTTGGAAAACAGCAAGATCATATTAAGTTTATCAAAAGGCTCGCCTCTTTTAGTGCAGCAGTTTTCAGAAAATACGACTTTAGAGTTGAGACAACAATGCTTTGTTTACTGGAAAAAATTAAGTTTAGCAAAAATAAACATCGTTGAAATTGCCGCTGTTTGGTGCAAGTTTGAAAAAATTGAAATGGAGTATTTGTTGTTTTGGATAACTAGCTGGGTGATGGATATAATCAAATTGGCACATATTTGTCAGCCCGAGAAACTATATAATCCAGATTTATTAGCAGACTTGCAAGAAATGACACAAAAGCTAGACTTAAAGCGTTTATATAAATATTATGATTTTTTATTACTTAGCCAAAAACAACTGAATACACAAATAAATAAACAGCTTATGTTTGAAGAAATATTAATCCAATGGTCAACACTGAATAAAAAATAAAACTATGGCAGAATCATCGGCACCTAGACAGGGAATCCTTTCTTTGTCTATCAAAGATAAAAATGCACTTTATGCGGCCTATATGCCGTTTATAATCAATGGTGGTTTGTTTATTCCTACTCAACGTGATTATGCAATGGGTGAGGAGGTTTTTATGTTGCTTAATTTAATGGAAGAAACAGAGAGACTGCCTATTGCAGGTAAAATAATATGGAAGACACCGGTGGGTGCAGAAGGTTATCGCACAATAGGTGTAGGCGTGCAATTTAGTGATCAGGATGGCGGTGTAGCAAGAAATAAGATAGACACATACTTGGCTGGTGCTTTAAAATCTGAAAAGTCTACCCATACGTTTTAAATAAGTACCTAGGTGCTTATTTTAATGATTTTTTATGAGGTCTCTTTATATCACTTTTTATCTTTATCTGCATGTTATTAAGCTAAGTTGCAAACCCTAAGATGGATAAAAATACTCACAAGACGGGCGGCTTATTGGTTGCGAGTTGCCCAAATTCACTAAATTAAAATAATGTTTATAGATTCCCACTGTCATCTGGATAGAATTGACCTTGTACCTTATCAAAATAATTTTGATCGATTTATGCAAGAAGCCAAGCGTTGCCAGATTGATCATCTGCTTTGTATTTCAATTGATTTGGAAGCGTATCCTGCTATGGTTGATCTTGTTAAAGACTACCCATCAATATCATTGTCTGTAGGTGTTCATCCAAATGAAAGAGAGGGTAAGGAACCTTCCGTTGATGACTTACTAAAATTAGGAAAAAATCCCAAGGTGATTGCGATAGGTGAAACGGGTTTGGATTATTTTCGAAGTGAAGGTGATCTTGAGTGGCAACATCAGCGATTTCGTAATCATATAGAAGCGGCTAAACTGTTAAATAAACCTTTGATTATTCATACTAGAGAAGCAGGACAGGACTCATTGGATGTTTTGAAAGAACAAGGCGCAGATCAGGTAGGTGGAATCATTCATTGTTTTACTGAAGATTGGGCTTATGCAAAAAAAGCATTAGATTTGGGTTTTTATATTTCTTTTTCAGGTATTGTGACATTTAAAAATGCTGGGGAAATTAAGGATGTGGCAAAGAAAGTGCCTGCGGATCGATTTTTAATTGAAACAGACTCTCCTTATTTGGCTCCTGTCCCTTATAGAGGTAAACCTAATTATCCTCTATATGTTTCTTATGTTGCAGAACATATTGCTAAATTACGCAATACCACGGTAGAGGAAATAGCCAGATTTTCAACAGAAAATTTTCAGACATTATTCAAATTAAACCAAGATTGTCAGCCGATAAAGCCATAAACCCTTTTTCTGACAAAGACTTGTTTAAGAAGAAGTATCATTGCCTTTGAAAAAATAGAAGGAAAACAGATTCAATCTCAAACTGCTATTGAGCATGATAAGGTGAACTTGGGAGTTGAAAGAGCAAAAGTTCTAGCAAGAGCGTTGCAGGTTCACCCTGCCGTACTTGTTTTTCCTGACTGGAATATAGAGCAAAAAGAAGCCGTATAATCAAAAAACCAAACTGAAGCGGGCGTTAGGTTTTTCACATCATCTGATAATAAGTATGGAAAGTAGTTTATCGGTCGAAGATTTAATTAATGCGATAAAAAAGCATTCAAGTGGGTAACAGATTTTTTACCTTCTCCCTCTGAATTGGCTTTAAAAAATAAAAATACGAAAATCACTATTTCACTGAGATCTGATAGCCTTTCTTATTTTAAAGACATTGCCGAAACACAGCATAATGCAATATCAAAAAATCATTAGGCAATTACTTGATGAATATGTTGCAAATCAAAGGAAAATGCTAACAAAAAAATCCAGATGACCGTTTAAAGCGTCATGCCGTTTGTAAAAAGACGCAAAATACCTGATACTTTAAATGGTCGCTGATTTTGGCGTTATTAACACAAATAGACACAATATTCCTGAATGACTAAATCTTTGGCACTGATTGATCTGTTTTTAGATTCTTTATGGGTTGAGTCTGGTTTAAGTGAAAACACGCTTTCAGCTTATGGCAGTGATTTAAGAATTTTTTTAAAGTTTCTTAAGTCTAAATCTTTGCTTGCTGTGAGTGAGTATGACATTGCCTCATTTTTAGCAAGTCGCTATAAAGAAGGTGTAAGTAGTCGTTCATCAGCCAGAATTCTATCTACGTTGCGTCGTTTCTATGGCTATTTACGGAGAGAAGGCACACTAGAAATTGATCCTACGGTATTGATTGAGGCACCTAATATAGGTAAAAAATTACCGCTGTCACTTTCTGAAACAAATGTTGATTTGTTACTTGCTAGCCCTGAAATTACTGATGTCCTCGGCTTTCGAGATAAGGTGATGCTAGAACTACTTTATGCGACCGGTTTAAGAGTCACTGAACTGGTGGGTTTAAAGTTTGAGCAAGTCAGTTTTAGGCAAGGTCTAGTTCGCGTTGTGGGTAAAGGTAATAAAGAGCGTTTAGTACCTGTTGGAGAGCAGGCTATGGATTGGCTTGAACAATATATTAGTGGTGTCAGATCTGATATTTTAGCAAGCAGACAAAGTGACTTTCTGTTTGTTACTAAACGAGGGTCAGGTATGACGCGACAGGCATTTTGGCATATTATTAAACGCTATTCTGTCAAGGCTGGGATATCTAGCGCATTGTCTCCACATACGCTACGACATGCATTTGCCACGCATTTATTGAATCATGGGGCAGATTTACGTGTTGTACAGTTATTATTAGGTCATTCTGACTTAGCTACGACTCAAATATATACCCATATTGCACAACAAAGACTAAAGCAAATGCATACTCAATTTCATCCTAGAGGGTGAAGTAAATTTATTAAAATGAATGGTTGCCTAAATCGTCTGATTACAGCATAATATCGACTCTTTCAGTCACTGGCTGAAAGCATTATGGTTACTGTGTTGGTTCTCTCGCAACGATACGCTGTAAACCCCGCCAGACTCGGAAGGGAGCAACGGTAGCAGCAGATTCGTGTGCTGGGATGTGGCTGGCACAGTTTCCGCCCAATCTTTTATTTTTTCCTCAGAGTCTCTATGGCTTATCAGGTTTTAGCCAGAAAATGGCGCCCTCAGAATTTTAACCAGCTTGTCGGTCAGGAACATGTAAGCCAATCGCTTGCTAATGCATTGCGCCATGATCGACTTCATCATGCCTATTTGTTTACTGGTACTCGCGGTGTAGGTAAAACCACAGTGGCTAGGATTTTGGCCAAAGCAATGAACTGTGAAAACCTGACAGATTCTAACCCCTGTGGCAGTTGTCAGGTTTGTCTGGCTTTTAATGAAGGTCGATTTCTGGATTTAATAGAAGTAGATGCGGCTTCGCGTTCAAAAGTAGAAGAGACCCGTGACTTATTGGATAATGCACAATATGCACCGCACCAAGGTAAATATAAAGTTTATCTGATTGATGAAGTACATATGCTTTCTGGACATAGTTTTAATGCCTTGCTTAAAACGCTGGAAGAACCTCCTCCACATATTAAGTTTTTATTAGCCACCACTGACCCTCAGAAAATCCCGGTGACGGTTCTATCTCGCTGTTTGCAATTTAATCTTAAACGATTAATGCCAGAGCAAATTACTGCACAGATGTGTTTTATTCTGGAACAAGAACAAATCAAATTTAACGTGGCTGCACTCAAGTTGATTGCCAGAGCTGCGGATGGCAGTATGCGAGATGGTTTAAGCCTATTGGATCAGGCGATTTCTTTTGGCAATGGTGAGGTAGTATTAGCAACAGTGAACACTATGCTAGGCACAGTTGCACAACAACCTGTGGATGATATTTTATTGGCATTAGCTAATAATAACGCGGCAGAATTATTACAGAGAATAGAGGATGTTTCACAATTAACACCTGATTTTTCAGCAATTTTGCAACAGGTTTTAGCCGTTTTACATAGAGTAACCATTACCCAAGCAGTACCTAGTTTTGTGGATAATGCGTTTGATTCGGATATTATTCCCCAACTATCAGAACTTCTTATTACAGAAGAAGTGCAATTGTTTTATCAAATAGCTTTAATAGGGCAGAATGATTTAGATTTGGCACCCGACCCACGCAGTGGCTTTGAAATGGTGATGTTGAGAATGCTAACTTTCAGACCTGATAATAGGGAAATACCCGAGCAAAAGAATCCTCTCGTTGTAGCTAAAGAAAAAAAACCAAAAATTGAAAAACCAGAACAGCAAGTTTCTACGCCAACTGTCAAAGAAAATATAAAATCCAAAAATAACAGCCAGAAAAATAGAATAGATGAAAACAGTGCTATTAATAACTGGTCTGTTATTGTTTCCAAAATGGGGTTAAGGAGTTTTTCACTACAATTAGCCAATAACTGTGTATTGATAAGTATGGATGATAACGTCTGTCATCTATTGCTGGATTCTGGACATGCACAGCTTAAAAGTACACGGGCTGAGGAAAAATTACAAAAAGCATTGCAAGCTTATTGTTCTTATCCAATAAAGTTAAAGATTGAACTAGGTACGACAGATGTTGTAACACCCGCCAGAAAAATCATTCAGAAGGGTGAACAAAGACAACAGGATGCAGTAAACTCTATTAATAATGATGAAAATGTTCAAGCCTTGAAAGAACATTTTGATGCCAGAATAATGTCTGGAACGACGGAATCTATAGATATAAAATTGAGCAATACAACAAACTCGGAGAAATTATGAAAAATGCACTGGGTAATATAATGCAACAAGCCCAAAAAATGCAAGAAAATGTAAAAAAAGCACAAGATGAATTAGTTGCTATGCAAATTCAAGGAGAAGCGGGTGCAGGTCTGGTTTCAATCTTGATGACAGGTAAACACGAAGTCAGAAAAGTGACGATTGATGATTCATTGTTAGCTGATGATAAAGACATGCTAGAAGATCTGGTTGCTGCTGCAATAAATGACGCTGTACATAAAGTATCTAAAATAAAAAAAGAAAAAATGTCAGAAGTAACAGCGGGTATGCCACTACCTCCAGGTTTTCAAATGCCCTTTTAATGCAAGGGAAAGGACTGTTAGGTCAGCTCATACAAAATTTGTGTTGTTTGCCGGGGGTGGGGTCAAAATCGGCGCAGCGCATGGCTTTTCATTTATTACAAGGTGATAAACAAGGTGCTCGGCATTTAGCTGATACTATACGGCGTGCTATTGATGAAATTGGACATTGCCAGCAATGTAGAACGCTGACAGAGCAAGATTTATGCGAAATTTGTGCCCATACGGCTAGAGACCCGTCTACGCTATGTGTGGTAGAAAGCCCAGCAGATGTCTGGGTAGTTGATCAAGCTGTTGTTTTTAAAGGACTCTACTATGTGTTACATGGGCGATTATCACCTTTAGATGGTATTGGGCCAGATGAAATAGGAATGGAACAGTTAGAACAACGCTTGGCTCAAGGCCTAATTAAAGAAATTATTTTAGCGACTAATTCAACCGTAGAAGGTGAGGCAACGGCACATTTTATTGCAGAGGTAGCTAAAAAGTATGATATTCAAGCCAGTAGAATTGCTCATGGAGTGCCTATGGGAGGAGAGCTTGAATTTACTGATAGCGGTACCTTGTCTCATGCTTTTGATGGGCGACGAAGAATGATGTAGAGATACTCTTCAAAGCCCTCTCCTCAGCCAAACCCTTGCCAGCAAGAGATGGCTTAATAGTAGAATCTTATACCTAGGTGCTGAGTACTCTGTTTGCTAATAGGCACGCTAAATTATAATAAGGAAATAAAAAATGTCTGATTGTTTGTTTTGTAAAATAGTAACGGGGGATATTAAAGCGGATGTGGTTTTTGAAGATGAAAATGTTTTAGCTTTTAGAGACATCAATCCACAAGCCCCAGTTCATATCTTGATTATTCCTAAAGTTCATATTGTTACTTTGAATGATCTGGATGATGTATCACTTAGCGGTTATTTATTGCAAACGGCTATTAAATTAGCCAAACAGGAAGGATTGGCGGAAGATGGCTATAGAGCAGTTTTTAATTGCAATAAAAAGGGTGGGCAGGAAGTGTATCACCTACACCTACATTTATTGGGTGGTAGACAATTAACCTGGCCTCCAGGTTAACAATGAATAGTTGCCTTACGTTGGATTAAACTCTCTTGGAAATAATGAATATATCTACTCCGTAGATTTAAAACCAACTGAATCATGGTGAGTTGTTACAAATTGAGAAGCAATCTGTTGTTGAATTTTTTCAGCCATTGCCTTGCAGTTTTTAGCATCACGAATAGGTCTGCCAACTACAATATAGTCTGCACCGTTTTGAAAAGCCTGTTCAACACTGACTACACGTTTTTGGTCGTCATCTTCGCGATTATCAACGGGTCTAATGCCTGGAGTGATGACTAATAAGCGGTTATCCAGTTCCTCCCTTAACATGGATACTTCAAGTCCAGACGAAACAATGCCATCGCAGCCAATCTGTAAAGCACGCTTAGCCCGAGATAACACCAGCTCTCTTACATCACATTTAAAGCCTAAATCATCAAGGTCGCCTCGGTCAAGGCTAGTTAGAGCCGTCACGGCTAATACTTTTAACTCGCCTTTGTTTGCTGCCGCCGCTTCCATAATGGCATCATTACCATGAATGGTGGCAAGGTCTACACCTTTGTTACTTAATGCTTTAATTGCAGCTCCCACTGTGGCAGAAATATCAAAGAACTTTAAATCAACAAAGACTTTTTTATCGCGTTCTTTAAGCCATTCAATAAAACCGAAATAATCACCCGACATAAAAAGTTCCATTCCGACTTTATAGAAAATGACGGAGTCTCCCAGATATTCAACCATGGTTTGGGCTTCAGATATGCTGGGAAGATCTAGCGCCATAATCAATCTTTCGCGTACAGGAATAGCTTTGGTGGATAGAAAAGGTGTGGTCATTAAATAGGCTCCAAATAAATTAAACAGGGGGCTTGTAAGATAGGTTTTCTTGTAGGCATAAAAAAAGCCCACTTAAAGTGAGCTCGCGTTTTAATTTTATTATTATTATGTTGTTGTATACGCTTATGCCTTTTTGGCAAAGTAAACCAAGCAATTATTATTTTTTATTATTATATGACTTTATTAGAAGTCATTCCTCCTCATTGCGGCATAGAGCCGTGCCATCCATAAGTCGGACATAGAGTGTATAATAAAAAAAACAAAACTGTCTATAAAAAATATTACATTTATATTGGGAAAAAATGAACTTTTTTATTAAGGGTTAAAAAACATGCGCTTGTATTCCACTAGAACTTGTAGGTTTATTTAAAAACAAGCATTTACTGACTATTATTTTGCTCTGATATTTTATGGTAACTTGGAAAATCACGCCCTATATGGGCATGATTATTGAATAAAATTATATGATATGAGTGGTCAGACCTTTAAAAAAAGTTTTAATTGCAGTTTACTAATTCAATTTACGTTCTTTTTCTTCATTCATAAAGAACTGTAGGCGTTCATCAAAAATAGTTTGCAGATAAAAATTAATACCTTTGGCTTTTTTCGCCAGCTTGATTTGTAAAATAGCGGATTGAGTATGACCTATAGCATAATAATATTCTGCTAAATAGTGGTGTGATTCAGCAGCCTGATCGGATTTTGCATAGCTTTCAGCCATTAACTCATAATATAGTGGTTGTTTCTTGCTTGCATAATCTAAAGATTGCAATATTGTTTTCGCTTTTTCTATATTTCCAGTTTCTAATAAAGTAGAAATGTATTTGATTTTTATCGCATGATTAGAAGGAAAATGAGCCACATATTTATGCAGTAGTTTTATTGCATCTGAATAGTCGTTGCTCGCAATAACTAAATTTACAAAGGCATAGGCATATTGCACTTGGTTAGGGTATTGGATTGTTAATTGCTGAAGAATATGTTTGGCGATATTAAAGTTTTGTAGCTCTATTTGTGCAAGAGCAACACCATAGCGAGCAATAGCTCTTTGTTCTTTTGTCCCTTGTTGTTCTCTGATTTGAAAATATTTAAGCACTTGTTTTAATTCAGGCGCTATCATAACTCTAAGTTTGACGCGGGTTAATAAATAGTCATGAGAGTCAGGGTATTGTTTATAGCCATATTTATTGGCTCTGCCCCGTGTATCAGCAATGCGTGAAGAGGAAACAGGGTGGGTACGTAAAAACTCAGGAATACCTTGACCGTAATAACGGGTTGATTGCTGTAGTCGTTCAAAGAAAACAGGCATACCGTGTGGGTTGAAATTAGATTTTGATAAGGTTTTCATACCTACGCGATCCGCTTCTTTTTCATTATCCCGAGTGAAATTTATTTGAAATTGAACACTACCCGCTTGAATGGCAACTAAAGCTGCTTGACCCAAAGCGGTGGATTGTGTGCCTAATAAAATGGCAGCTAATGTAGCTGCTGCGGTGGGTATTGATAATTTACTGGCTGCTTCAAAGGCTCTATACAAATGACGCTGAGTAACATGAGCAACCTCATGTGCGATAACGGAAGCTAATTCACTTTCAGATTTTGTTAATAAAAATAAACCGGCATTAATGCCAATATATCCACCTGGACCAGCGAAAGCATTGATTCTCTTGTCTAGCACTACAAAAAAATGAAAAGGGTTAGAGGGTAAGTCGCTGTTAGCGACTAATTGTCCGCCAATGGATCGAATATAGTGTTGGATTTCTGGGTCTTGATTGATTTTTATTTTAGAATGCAGACTTCTGAAAAATGAGTCGCCTAACTCCTTTTCTTGTAAAGGTGATATTAGGGCGCCAGAAGAATCTCCCATATCAGGTAGCTGGATATCTTCAATATCAATAGCCTGTAGTGGTAATGTAAAAAAGATAAGGAATAGTGCTGTGACAAATATTTTAGGTATAAATAGCATAAAAACCGAGCAAAAAAACAAAGTTTTGGTTGATGAATTATCCAGTCATTATAAAACAATAATGAAAGCAAGATTAAAATATTAAAAACGCTATGAAATATGCCATACAAATTAACGCAAACCCTAATGATTCTTATGTTGCTTATAGTGCCTTTCAATTAATAAAAGCCTTAATTAAAAGACAGCATGAAATCTTTAGAGTATTTTTTTATCAAGAAGGTATTTATCATGCTTACAAATACATAACACCTGCCGATGACGAGTTGCAACTTACGAAACAATGGACAGCATTAGCTACAATACATAAGATAGATTTGGTAGTGTGTATATCTGCCGCACAAAGACGAGGTTTGTTGATTGCAGATGAAGCAAGCAGACAAGGCAAAATGGACAATGATCTAGCTGATGGCTTTAGAATATCAGGCTTGGGTCAATTACTAGAAGCCACTCTATTAGCAGATCGATTTATAGTGTTTGGATGAAACAGATGAGGGTTAAAAAATTCTTATTTGTAATGTCGGCAGCGCCTCATCATGGGGTTCATTTGCAAGAAAAACTGGATATTATTTTAACCACGGCTGCATTTGAACAAAAACTGGCGTTATTATTTTTGGATGATGGCGTTCATCAGTTAAAAAAAAACCAGCAGCCTGAAAAGCAAGGCTTAAAAGATACCTTGTGTATTTTAAATGCACTGGAAATGTATGATATTAATGCGCTGTATGTTGAGTTAGAATCATTGCAGGAGAGAGGGCTTAAACCCAGTGATTTGAATTTACCAACGGATTTGGTAGAGCGAATAAAAATCAATGAATTGATGAAGACATTTGACATTATTTTGTAGGGTTAAGGGTGTTTTTCTACACCGGTATTGCCGTATCCCAAGAAATCTTAATCCTTTAAAGTATGCCGAGGTCCCATAGTGTATGTTATATCGCAGAACTACTATTAAATTGAGAGATGATCTATGAGTTTTAAAATAAACCTAACAAAAACCGTGATTAAGTGGACACCTAATAAACTGGTGTCATGGATTGCAAATATTGTTCTTAAAGATATTGCAGCCTTAACTGGTTTTAGTTTTGACCTAGAAAGGCGTAAAGTATACATGCAGATACAGCTAGTCGGTGAATCGGAAACTATTGATGTTTGGCTAGAAGGTTTTGGAATTATTACAGATGGCGATTGCTATAAAGTGATTATCAAGCAAGCTGAGTCAAATCGTATTTGGTTGAGTAATATCTTATCTCGCGTTGTGAATAAGGAATGGAAAATTCCGCTCACTTCACAGATGGCTCCTTATATTGAATTTATGGCAGAGCTTCTGGAGACTGAAAGAATGACTGTGGAAGAAAATGATTAACTTTTATTTTACTTTTTTGGAGAACAAATGAATCAATTAAGCAGAAACACCTGTGAGGCCTGTAAAGTGGGCGCTCCACTTGCTACAGAAGAAGAGATTGCTGAGTTTATGCAGCAATTACCGTATTGGGATATTATTGAAGAGAAGGGCATTAAACGATTAAAGCGAGTTTTTACATTTAACAATTTTGTCGATGCGGTTGCTTTTACTCAACAAGTTGCTGTTCTGGCAGAAGAAGAAAACCACCATCCCTCTATTTTGACAGAATGGGGAACAACAACGGTTTGCTGGTGGACTCATAAAATAAAAGGCTTACATGTTAATGATTTCATTATGGCTGCAAAAACAGATGGGTTATGAGTTGGAAATTTAGTTGTTGAATATTATGAGACCAAACAAAAAAATCGGAGTAAAAAGCAAAGGCTTCTTGAAGTGTCCTATATAAGGAATTTTAAAAAATTGGCAGAGGTTTTGGGCTAATGTATCTTGTTAATTCTTGAGCCTAAAAAGCAATAACAGCATTACTTTTAAAGTTAACCCAAAGTATATCTCCTAAAGACACATTCAAATCTTTTAATGCTTGATAGGTTATTAATACCTGAAATAACTCTCCGGCTAAAACAGTCATTCTAATTTTATTTGCCTCATCCGTAATAGCTAATACTTTGCCTTGAAATTGATTACGCATACTGGATTTTATAAGCTCTTTTGACAAAACAATTTCACGCGGATCTATAGAAACATGTTGATAATCTTTTTTACACTCTGGTAGCAGAATCTGAATATTTCCAGTATTAAATAACTGCATATTAACTGTGCCATGAAACACATTGATTAATGGGGTTGCAACTGATTTACCTTTAACCAGTGAAACAACCTCATCAGCTATCGCTATGCCCTGCAAACGATTATGAGTGCTAAATATCAAGGTTTTACTACTCTCTTTAACATAGTTACCAATAAAACTTTCCAATGTTTGTTCACTACTGTAATCAAGATAACTAAACGGTTCATCCATTAACAATATATCAGGGTCGGTAATAATAGCCCGCGCCAAAGCTATTTTTTGTAACTCTCCAGCTGATAATGTTTTTGCTTGTTGATGAATCAATTCAATAATATTTAATTTCTCCAAAGTAGAATGAATCAGATCTAATCGACTTTCTTGTTTTATCTTATGAAACTTCAAAGTCAGATTTAGATTATTAAATACACTGCCTCTTAGCATATAAGGTTTTTGTGGAAGTAAAGCTATTCTATTCCTAAGATTATAAATAGGCTGCTTAGTTACTGTTTGGGGAAAACACCTAAGTTGCCCACTCTGCGTTTTTTCTAAAAGGGCCAGCAAATTGAGTAGCGTACTTTTGCCACAACCATTTGGGCCAATCAAAGCGGTGATTTCCCCCGCTTTTATATTTAATTCTGACAAGGATAAGGCCAATGTTTTACCATAAGAATACTGGATGTTTCTCAACTGATAGGCATACATCATTTATAGCACCCCCCTGTTAGCATTAAATAAACCCTCACTGTATTTGCTTTTTTTATCCACAAGATCAAATCTTAATGAATTGTTTCAAACTATTATTTACCCTCAGTATCGTGCTTTACGGATTTAACAGTCAAGCAGAAAATATTCTCCGACTAGCGACTACCACCAGTACAGAAAATTCAGGATTATTAGCTGTATTAAACCCTGTTTTTGAAAAAAAATTTAATTGCCGCCTAGATATTATTGCAGTCGGAACGGGTAAAGCATTAAAACTTGGAGAAAATGGCGATGTCGATGTGCTTTTTGTCCATGCGCCCAAATCTGAACTTGCTTTTATTAATGCAGGTCATGGCGTTGAGCGTACCTTTGTAATGTATAATGACTTTGTTCTAGTGGGAGCAAAAAGCGATTTAGCCAAACTCAAATCTGCTATATCGGTGCTGGATGCACTGCAAAAAATAGCCCAGAGCAGAGCCGAATTTATATCCAGAGGCGACGACTCAGGCACCCACAAAAAAGAGAAATCTTTATGGCAGATGGCCAACCTTGATCCTGTGGGTTCATGGTATGTACGAGCAGGTCAAGGCATGGGTGCTGTTTTAAAAATAGCCGATGAAAAACAAGCCTATACCCTGACAGACAGAGGTACCTACCTTGCCTTCCAAGGTAAAATTGACTTGCAAATTATGTTTGAAAATGACCCGCCTTTACACAACCCCTATCACATCATCGCTGTTAATCCAGAAAAACATCCGCATGTAAAATATCAATTAGCCAAACAGTATATGGATTTTATCACCAGTGATGAAGGTCAAGCCATCATCGCTAATGTTAAAATAAAAGGACAAACATTATTTTATGCCGATGTTATCAGCCAGCATGATGCTGATAAAACCCAAGTAAACAACGAAAAACTGAACCGTCTTTCTTTGGATTAATACCATATTCAATAAATAAAAACCTAGCTGGCACAGGATTTTTATTCATGATCAACCTATTTAGCCAACCCTTAAAAGCAAAACAACCATCTGATTTATAACAATAAATTAAACAAAAAGCATAGATAAAACAAGCAGTATTTGGTAAAATAACGGCTATTTCTTGGTCGTTATTGCTAATAAAACATACTAACAAAATCAACCCAAACACAGAGCAACTAAAGCTCTTTCATTCAGAGTTATTTGTTGAATAGGGTAATAAGATCCGCGTCACTCCCTCCGTCATTCTTGCATGTGGTAACAGAAGTTCCAGTTACTTTAGTCCTGAGTCCTTCGTCTTTTTTATATATTTTTTAGTTTGGGTTTTTAAGGATTGACTATTTAACTAAACTCCACTGTGGTAACAAACTTAATAGAGCGAGACCTATAAAAGCGACTAAAGTCCAGCCTGGAATACTCACGCCTAAAAAAACCCATAATATATCAGCACATTCTCCAGTGCCATTAAGCATTAATTTAATGGTATCCAGTAATGGAAAGTTTTCAAACATATACTCCAGACTTGGAGCACACTCAGGGACTTTCTCAGGGGGTAAGTTTTGTATCCATAGGTGACGGATTGAAATACTTGCACCCACCAAAGCAGTGAAAGTCCCTACTATAGAATAGATTTTTAAGCCACAGTGTTTTGGATTGTGGATGCTGGCTATGAGAAAGATAATGCCCGTTATCAAAACCATGATTCTTTGCGAAATACATAATGGGCAAGGTTCCAGTTCTTCTACAAATTGAAAATAGGCAGCTATCGCTAAGATAAGAAAACAACTGCCAAAACCCAGTAAAAACCAGATGCGAGGATTAAATTTTATTAGTTGCAACATAATGAGACCTCAACATAACTCTGGAACGGACAAAAAAAGGGATAGAATTTTTCAGGGTTTATACCATTTTCAAGAATAAATGGGTGCTAGATTGTATCATTTATTTTTGAAAATGGGTTTAGTCAAAATACAAGTGTAATAGTGCGTTATTGCATGTTATTTTGGCTGAAAGATGGAAAACTTCTAGCCTTTTTTATCCGTTCCAGAGGTATGCTAAAGTCTCTTTATAATTAAAAATTTTGATTTTAGCGGTATAATTCACCCCTTTTTATAATCCAAAATTAAATAATGACCACCGTTAATAGCAACAAGCTTTCCAGTGCTAGATTTGCTCAGGCAACCGATGCTTTTGTTGAATTTTTTACCGCATCTGTTGGTTTTGATCAACGTATGGCATTACAAGATATTGAAGGCTCCATGGCTCACGCCAAAATGCTTTGTAAAATTGGCATTCTGAATAAAACCGAACTGACTGATATTATTAATGGCTTAACCACCATTACTAAAGAAATTGATCAAGGCGAGTTTAATTGGTCAATAGCGCAAGAAGATGTACACATGAACATCGAAGCGCGTCTAACTGAGTTAATCGGTATCGCCGGTAAAAAATTACATACGGGACGTTCCAGAAATGATCAGGTCGCTACTGATATTCGATTGTATTTACGCAATGAAATTAGCCATATTAATACCCAATTAGAACGTCTGCAATACGCTATTTTGGATTTAGCCGAGAAAGAAGCGGATACCATTATGCCTGGTTTTACCCATTTACAAGTAGCACAACCAGTGACTTTTGGTCATCATTTAATGGCTTGGTTTGAAATGCTTTCGCGCGACAAAGAACGTCTGCAAGATTGTTGTAAACGGATTAACATTATGCCATTAGGTGCTGCTGCTTTAGCAGGTACCAGCTATCCTATTGACCGATATATGACGGCTGAGTTATTAGGCTTTTCGCAGCCATCCAATAACTCACTGGACTCTGTCAGTGATAGAGATTTTGCTATTGAATTTACTGCGGCAGGCAGTTTAATCATGATGCATTTATCCCGTTTTTCTGAAGAATTAGTGATCTGGGCCAGCGCACAATTTGATTTTATAGATATACCAGATGCTTTCTGTACTGGTTCGTCCATTATGCCACAAAAGAAAAACCCAGATGTGCCCGAGTTAGTGCGTGGCAAATCGGGTCGTGTTACTGGCCATTTGGTTTCATTGCTCATGCTAATGAACGGTCAGCCGTTGGCTTACAACAAAGATAATCAGGAAGATAAAGAACCTTTATTTGATACCGCAGATACCTTGCTCAATTCATTACGTGCTTTTGCCGATATGGTGCCACATCTCAGTGCTAAAAGAGAAAATATGTATCATGCCGCTAAACAAGGTTTTGCTACTGCAACCGATTTGGCTGATTATCTGGTAATTAAAGGTATGGCATTTCGTGATGCCCATGAAGTGGTAGGGCTTGCTGTACGCCTAGGGATTGATTCTAAACGTGATTTATCCGAACTCTCCTTAGCAGAATTGCAACAGTTTTCACCTGAAATTACAGCGGACGTATTTGATATACTAAAACTAGAAGGCTCTGTTGCTGCCAGGAAACATATTGGAGGCACAGCCCCTGATACCGTTAGACAAGCTATAAAATCAGCTAGAGAGAAAATGAATTGATCGCTTTTTATATTGATTAATCATGCAAACCACTGTTGATTTTCTTCGCCATGGTGAAGTGATAGGCGGTTCTTATTACCGAGGCAGTACCGATGATCTACTCAGTCAATCAGGTTGGCAACAAATGCACAATACGGTTGCTAATCGGTGCTGGGATCAGATTATCAGCTCTCCTCTACTTCGGTGCAGTAAATTTGCGTACAATATAAGCCAACAAAATAATACACCGCTTATCATTGAAGCCGATTGGCAAGAAATTCATTTTGGTGACTGGGAAGGAAAAACAGCGACACAAATAGACGCAACAGAATTACTTTTATTCTACCAAGACCCTGTTAAATACACGCCAAAGAATGCTGAAGCGTTTACAGAATTTATCGCTAGAATCAACCTCGCATGGGAAAGTCTACTCAAACAACACACTGGCAAACATATTTTAGTCATAACCCATAGCGGTGTCATTCGCGCCTTGTTTGCTTTATTGCTTGACTTACCTATTAATAAAATATTCAATTTACAAGTTGATCATGCAAGTTTAACCCGTTTCCAATACTTTCAAGATAAAGAAAATACTTTTATTCAACTGCAATTTCACAACCTAAACCCTGATAAATCACCTATTAACAACATTTAGTTCACATTATTTACCAGCTATTCTATGCTTGAAAGAGTGTTGCTCATATTTGAGCGATTTACTTGTCTTAGCCACGCAGTAACTGTCAAGTTTTACCACCTCTGGAATAACTCCAATTTTTATAGGGTTAAATGAGGAAAATTCAGAAAATAACAATGAACGATTTAATATGTCAAACAACAATATCAAAAAAGTAACAGCTACCTCAAAAGATATATTTGCCGATGAATTAGCCAAATTCAGTGCCTTATTTCCACAGTTTGTTAGCGAAGGTAAAATTAATTTTGATGCACTCAAGCAGTTTTTAGCAGATAAAGACGCACTAGCAGACGACAAAGACCGCTACGCCTTTTCTTGGGCGGGCAAAAATGAGGCTTTTAAGGCTATTTCTCGCCCCAGTTTTGCCACCCTCAAGCCACAAAAATCTGCCTCAGTGGATTTTGACAACAGCGATAATTTATTTATTGAGGGCGACAATCTTGAAGTGCTAAAACTCTTGCAAAAGCATTATCACCATAAAATCAAGATGATTTACATCGACCCGCCTTACAACACCGGCAAGGATTTCATCTACAAAGACAATTTTACCGAAGGCAAAAGTGATTATTTTGAGCGTATTGGCGCAAGTAAGAACGGCATCAAGTTAGAAACCAATTCTGATGCCCACGGTAGATACCATTCACAATGGCTGAGTATGATGTATCCGCGACTTTTCCTTGCTAAACAACTGTTAAAAGACGATGGCGTGATTTTCATCAGCATTGACGACAACGAACAACACCATTTAAAAATGTTGATGAATGAGGTGTTTGGGGAGGAGAATTTTTTAGGCAATATCACTGTTGTTGGAAATCCTAGAGGTAGAGATTATGGCGGTATAGCAAGAATGCACGACAATTTACTTGTGTTTTCAAAAATAGATGCGTTTGAAATGAATAACCTAATAGACCATGAAAAAGTTTTTGCCTTTCATGATGAAATCGGTGAGTTTGATATTAGAGAATTGAGAAATAGAAATATAGCATTTAATTCAAAGAATAGACCAAATCTTTATTACCCATTCTATATAAATTCAAACAATAAAGACGAAAATGGTTTTTTTGAAATATCTTTAGATAAGAAAAAAGACTGGATTGAACTTTACCCAAAAGTCTCTCAAGGTTTAAATACTGTTTGGAGATGGGGCAAGCCTAAGGCATTAAAACAGTTAAATATTAATATAATTGGCAAGGCGATGAAAGATGGCGGATGGCAAATTTGTGAAAAATATAGAGAAAAAACCGCTATGGCTAGGTCTGTTTGGCGGGACAAGGAAGTTAATACAGAAAAGGGAACATTGTTAATCAAAGAACTACTTAATGGTAAGTATTTCGATTTTCCAAAACCACTAGGTTTAATAAAAAGAATGGTTGAAATGGGAACAAATGAAAACGATATTGTCCTAGACTTTTTCGCAGGCAGTGCCACCACAGGGCATGCAGTAATGGACTTAAATAAACAAGACAAGGGCAATCGAAAATTTATTTTGGTGCAAATCCCCGAGGCAGTGGATGAAAAATCAGAAGCCGCCAAAGCAGGCTATAAAACCATTTCACAAATCAGCATTGAACGCCTAAAACGTGCCATTGACAAAAATAACTACCCAACAGGCTTTAAAGTCTTTTCCCTCGCCCCCAGCCATTACACCGTTAATCAGCCCTACGATGGCGAGGACGAACAGGCTTTATTGGCGTTGGAAAAATCTGCCATAAAAACCCCATTAACGTCTAACTTTGACCCGCTAGATTTAGCCTATGAAATCGCCCTAAAACAAGGTTTCCCATTGACCAGCAATATTGAGCAAAACGGCGATTTTTACCGCATTATTGACACACAATTAGAACGCACACTGATAATCACTTTAGTCAAAAAAATTAACACTGATACCATAGAAACCTTAAAATTAACCACAGACGATATTTTGGTATGCCTCGACAACGCCCTCACCGACACCCAAAAGGTTAATTTTTCCCGTAATTTTAATTTACGAGTTATTTAGGAGTTAATTATGATTAACAGAATTATTATTAAAAATTTCAAAGGATTTAAACAAGATGTCGATATTAAGTTATCTGATGAATTAACCTACAATCCATTTGCTTTTATTGGTCCAAATAATTCAGGAAAAACCACCGCTTTGCAGGCTTTATGTTTATGGCATATTGGTTTTAAAACCTGGTATGCAAAAAAGGCTGGTAAGCGGCTTTCTAGGCAAGGGGCAACCATCAATAGAAGAGATTTGATTGCCCTGCCAGTAGTGGATAGTATTTTATTATGGAATAACAAAAAAACTCGCATAGGTAGTAAAAAAAATATTGATATTGAAATTATTCTTATGGGTTTTGACAAGCATAATAAGCCATGGGAATATGGCTTGAAATTTTACCGTCATAACTCGGAAATTATTTATAGCAAACCTCTATTGGATTACAAGGATGAAGCAACAAAAATAGCCAGTAATATTAATATTAGTTTTTTACCTGCCATGTCGGGACTGTCTATTGTTGAGCCTAGAATTCAGCCCGGCAGGGTAAATGTTCTGATTGGCGAGGGGCAAACGGCACAAGTATTGAGAAATTTGTGCATTATGCTATACGAGCAATCCTCCGATAATTGGCAAAAAGTTGTTGGTTATATGAAACAATTATTTGGTATTGATTTTTTAAATCCTGTGAATGATTCTGTCAACGGAACAATTAATTTATATTATAAACAAGATAATATTGAGTTAGATTTAGCAATGGCAGGACGTGGTTTATTGCAAGTTTTATTGTTGCTTAGTTATTTATTACAAAAGCCAAAATCTATTATTTTGCTGGACGAGCCTGATGCTCATTTAGAGATTTTAAGACAAAGAGAGGTTTATCGTTTGTTGTCTAAAGTGGCTAAAACTCAACAATCACAAGTTATATTAGCCACACATTCAGAAGTATTGATAGAGGAAGCGGTTGATAACGATTCGGCGATTGCCTTTATTGGCAAGGTACACAAAATACAATCAAACTCACAAACCAAAAAAGCGTTAAAAAATATTGGCTGGAGTGATTATGCCAGTGCTGAGCAAACGGGTTGGGTGTTATATTTGGAAGGGGCAACGGATTTAGCCATATTGCAAGAATTTGCAGAAAAATTAGAACACCCAGTTAAACCTTATTTAGATAGAGTGTTTGTGCATTATGTTGGCAATCAGCCTAACAAAGCAAGAGAACATTTTTTTGGCTTGCTGGAAGCAAAGTCAGATTTGAAAGGCATTGCTATTTTTGACAATATTAGCAATGTATTACAAGAACATAACTCTTTGCAGGAGATAATGTGGGGAAAGGCTGAAATAGAGAATTATTTCTGTAATGCTGAGGTTTTGAACTGCTACGCAAAAGCAAAAGAACAATCTCATGCTGACGGCAATGACTTATTTGAACAATCAATTTTTGATAATATGAACGGGGTTATTGCAACTATTCAGCAAGCTAAGAAAGTTTTGCAAGAGCCTGATGTTTTTGATAAAAAAACCAATGGATCTGAGTCATTAAGACAGATATTATCTGCTTATAGTCAAAAAACAAGCACCATTCCAATTTTAAATAAAAGTGATTATTACACACTGATTAAATATCTTAAAAAGGATGAGATAGACCAAGAAGTTCAACAAAAATTAGATTCTATTTATGCAATTGCTAAAAAACAAGCATCATAATCCAAAAAAAATAGGAAGTAAAAATGAAATTAGATAAAGAAGAACTAGAATTATTAGATTTAGTGGATAAAACTGATAAATTTGAACGGCTGGATGATTATGGGCAGGCGTTGCTTGAGGCTAAAATCATGGCAAAAAACTACCAACACAAGGAGAAAAAATGAACAAAAATTTAATTCAAGAAGCCATAAAAATGCCAGCGAATGAGCGAGTGGCATTGGCAGAATCATTGTTAGACAGTGTTTACCCAGAGCCTAAATCAAAGCTTAAGCATTTTATACAGCAGCAAAACAATGAACAACAGCATTTTATGCGAGATATTGTTGTGGGCTTGATAGATATTAAACAAGGCGACACACAAAGTTTAGAATCAGTCAAAAAACAATTTGGTTTGTGAAAATAGAATTTTCTAAAACCGCAACTGGTGATATGGACAGCATTATCAGTTATTATCGACAACAAGGAGTTGAAAAAACGGGCAGAAGCTTTATTCCTGCAATTATTGCTAGCGTGCAAACCTTAAAAAATCATCCTGAAATTGGCAGAATTGTGCCTGAATTTGATAATAAAAAAATTAGAGAAATAGTAAAACCCCCCTTTAGAATCGTTTATTTGCATCAAGGTAAAATGATTAGTGTTATCAGAATATATCGCAGTGAACGATTATTAAGATTAAGCGATTTATGAAAATCCAATATGAAACCCTAGATTATCAAACTGATGCGGTAGATGCGGTGGTGGATTTATTTGCCGATGAATTTATTGGCAATGTGGATGATGTGGGTTTTAGCCTTTCTGGGGGCAGACATTTTGGCATTGTGGCTAATCAATTGTTGATTGATAATGACAAACTTACACGCAATTTATCCGCCATTCAAAAGCGTAATTTAGACAAATCTGATAGAGAGATTGACGAGCAGAATTTGCGTGATTTTTCGGTGGAAATGGAGACTGGCACGGGCAAAACTTATGTCTATTTAAAGACGATTTTTACACTACATCAGCGTTATGGTCTGTCTAAATTTATCATTATTGTGCCGTCTGTGGCAGTACGTGAAGGGGTGCTGAAAACCTTGCGTAGCACGCAATCGCATTTTTATAAAAGTTTTAATACCAATCGTATTGTGTTTGCTTATGAAGGTGAAAGTCGGCGAAAAATTAGTTTATTGAGGGATTTTTCCAGCAGTAATGAGCTGAGTATTTTGGTAATGAGTATTCAAGCATTTAATTCGGATAATAATATTATCAATGAAGACAGACGTGATGATACGCAGGGCAAAATGATAGAGTTTATTGCTCAAACTCAGCCAATTTTGGTGCTAGACGAGCCACAAAATATGGAAAGTGATTTATCAAAATCGGCGCTGAGTAAACTCAACGCCATTTTTAAATTACGCTATTCTGCCACCCATAAAAACCTGTACAACTTGGTGTATTCACTCTCGCCTTTTACTGCTTATAACAAGGGTTTGGTTAAGAAAATTGAGATTGCTTCGGTGGTCAAAGATGATGCCAATAGTTTCACTTTTGAGATTGTTAAATTGGATTTTAACGAACAAGCCAGTGCCAATATTAAAGTTGAAGTGAAGCAAGAAACTGGGGAATATATTTTTAAAACTTTGTTATTTAAGTTAGGCAGCAGTGTTTTTCAAAAAACCAAAAATGACAAATACCAAAATTTATACATTGAAAAAATATCTGAAAAAGGCGTGGAATTGACTGGTGGTGTGTTTTATTGCGTTACTGAAACCAAGTCAGAAGACAAGGCAGATATTTTTCGGGTGCAAATTCGGGAAACCATTAAAAACCATTTTGCCAAACAAAAGCAATTAGGCGCAGGAATTAAAGTTTTATCGTTATTTTTTATTGATAAAGTCAAAAATTATGTGGATGAGGAAGGGCTAATTAAACAAATTTTTGAAGCAGAATTTGAAGCCTTAAAATCCACCTCAGATTTTTTTAAAAACAAGCAAGTTGCTCAGGTGCATAATGGTTATTTTTCTAAAACTGGCAAAAATTACAAAGACACCAAGGGCAATTCTAAAAGCGATAAAGCCACTTATGATTTAATTATGAAGGACAAAGAGCGGCTATTGTCTTTTAGTGAAGATACTTGTTTTATTTTTTCCCACTCAACATTAAAAGAGGGCTGGGATAATCCGAATATTTTTACCATTTGCACCTTGAATGAAACCCTTTCTGTGATGAAAAAACGCCAAGAAATCGGACGTGGAATGCGTCTGTGTTTGGATAAAAATGGCACACGGATTTATGACAGCGGTATTAATAAATTGGTGGTGGTGCCGAATGAATCTTACCAAGATTATGTATCCACTTTGCAAACTGAGTTTGATGAATCGGGGCAGAAAGGCATAACCCCGCCATCACAGAAAAAACGCACAACAGTGAAGTTTAAAAAACAGTTTGCCACAAATGATGCGAATTTTAAGATTTTATGGAAAAAGATTAAACATAAAACTAAATATGATGTGCAACTTAATAGCGATGATTTAGTTATAAAAATAGTTAAAAATATTGATGAGCAATTAGAAATTAAGCCGCCTATGATTAAGGTTGAACGGCAAAATTTAGTGATGGAAGATGACAAAATTCAAGGTATTTATAGTAGTGAAAATGTGGGCAGTAGAATAAGTAAGCAGTATCAAATTCAGAATTTGACAACGGCATTAGAGCAAGAAACTGGATTAACCAAAGCCACAATTTTGAGTGTTTTAGCAGGTATTGATTGTTTAAATAGCGTGTTTGACAATCCACAAGATTTTATTAGAGGCGTGGCTTTGATTATTAAACACACACTAAAAGACGAATTGCTAAATGGCATTCAATATCACGAAGTAGATGATTGTTGGAGTATGTCGCTGTTTAACGATATTGAAACTTATGAGGACAAAATTGTGCCATCCGATAAGTCTATTTATGATTACAGTATATTTGATAGCGATGGTGAAAAGAAATTTGCCCAAAGTTTAGATGCTAGTGAGAATGTCAAAGTCTTTGCAAAAATGCCACCGTGGTTTGTGGTGGACACGCCGATTGGTACTTATAATCCCGATTGGGCGATTGTGTGGCAAGAGGATGAACAAGAAAAATTGTATTTAGTCAGAGAAAGTAAATTTGTGAATGATTTGCAAAATTTGAGGGATAGCGAAAAATATAAAAATTCTTGTGCTGTAAAGCATTTTGAGGCAATTGATACGGATTTTAAAGTCGTTCAAGACGCTCAACTGAATGATTTGCTATAACTTTAAGAGTTATGTTGAAATTTCTTAAAGATTGAAGTATATGAAATTAGGCACTATGTTAAACTTAAAGGTATAAGTTTTGAACTGAAATAAGTGCGTTTGTAATAAAGACCTGTGTGTTTGACCTCTATTTTTCTTTTATAATTGAATAAAAGTAAAACAAGCAGGTTTATCACAATTTTATAGTGTAGGAGTAGGGTGTTTATCTATACTCTTTGTCAATTGATTTACTGTTATTGGTAATATGTCTGATAGTGATCCATCCCAAGATAATGATACGGGTTTAGCCGTACAGGAAGCTAAGCCGAAATTAAAGCCTCCACCCCTGTTTAAAGTGATGCTGTTAAATGATGATTTTACGCCCATGGATTTTGTTGTTGAAATATTGACGGATTATTTTAGTATGAATGAAGAAAAAGCAACGCAAGTGATGCTACAAGTTCATACTGAAGGTGTGGGTATTTGTGGTATATATGCACGAGACGTTGCAGAAACCAAGGTGCATATCGTTAATGAGTATTCACGCAAACATCACCATCCATTAATGTGTTCCATGGAAGAAGTTTAAACCCTATAAAGAGAATGCCATGTTAAGCAAAGAATTAGAAATTACTTTAAATCATGCCTTTACTTATGCGCATTCTAAGCAGCATGAGTTCATTACTGTTGAACATTTATTACTTGCTCTTATAGACAATAGTACAGTAAAACCCATTTTAGAGGCCTGTGGTAGTGATTGTTCTGGTTTGCGTGGCGAAATAACCCAATTTATTGATGAAACTGTCTCTTTAATTCCTGAGAATGTTCAGCGTGAAACGCAACCTACTTTGGGTTTTCAACGGGTGTTGCAGCGTGCTGTTTTTCATGTTCAGGCTTCCAATAAAAAACAAGTAACGGGTGCTAATTTGTTTGTTGCTTTATTCAGTGAACAAGATTCTCACGCTGTGTATTTATTGAATAAATTTGAT
Organism: Methylococcales symbiont of Iophon sp. n. MRB-2018; assembly: GCA_003666325.1. Taxonomy (GTDB): domain Bacteria; phylum Pseudomonadota; class Gammaproteobacteria; order Methylococcales; family Methylomonadaceae; genus QPIN01. Next base: position 42,182 of record QPIL01000122.1, on the reverse strand, counting down.
GTGACTCGCTTGGATGTTGTTAATTTTATTGCGCACGGTATTTCCAAGGTAGAACGGGATAAAACCGAACAACAAAGCAGTGAAGCAAAAGGAGCAATTCCTGTAGCAGACACGACAGAGTCGCCCTTGGAAAAATATGCTACCAATCTCAATCATGAAGCTTTGCAAGGGAATATTGATCCATTGATTGGTAGGGAGCAAGAAGTAGAAAGAACTATTCAAGTATTGTGTCGTAGAAGAAAAAACAATCCCTTGCTAGTGGGTGAGTCTGGCGTTGGTAAAACTGCCATTGCGGAAGGTTTGGCAAAAAGAATTATTGAAGAGGAAGTGCCTGAATTTTTATTAGAAAGTGTTATTTATTCATTAGATTTAGGTGCTTTGGTAGCAGGTACTAAATACCGGGGAGATTTTGAAAAACGCTTGAAAGCATTAGTCAATCAGTTAAAAAAAGAACCGCACTCTATTTTATTTATAGATGAAATTCATACTATTATTGGAGCAGGGTCTGCTTCGGGTGGTGTGATGGATGCATCAAACTTAATTAAACCTGTTTTGGCATCGGGACATCTCCGCTGTATTGGTTCTACCACTTATCAGGAATACCGTGGGATTTTTGAAAAAGATCAGGCATTGACAAGAAGATTTCAAAAAATTGATATTGTAGAACCTTCAGTGGAAGATACCATTAAAATTTTATCAGGTCTGACGTCTCGATTTGAAGAGCATCACCAGCTTAAATATACTAAAGAGGCAATCAGGTTGGCAGCAGAGTTATCTGATCGTTTTATAACCGATCGGTTTTTACCAGATAAAGCGATTGATGTGATTGATGAGGCAGGTGCAAGACAGCGTTTATTTAAAGAAGATAAACGTAAAGAACTGATTGATATTGCCGAAATTGAAGAAATTGTTGCCAAGATGGCAAGAATCCCTGAGCAGTCAATTTCTAGCAACGACAAGGAAAAATTAGCTGTTTTAGAGAAAAACTTAAAAATGTTAGTGTTTGGTCAGGATGATGCCATTTCTGAATTGACATCAGCGATTAAATTATCACGCGCAGGCTTAAGAGATGTATCCAAAACTATAGGGTCATTTTTATTTGCAGGTCCAACAGGTGTGGGTAAAACAGAGGTGACCAAGCAACTGGCTAAGGTCATGGGCATTGAATTAATTCGTTTTGATATGTCTGAGTATATGGAACGACATACGGTTTCCCGTTTAATTGGAGCACCTCCAGGTTATGTGGGGTATGACCAAGGTGGTTTGTTGACGGAAGCGGTTTCCAAGCACCCTCATGCTGTTTTATTGTTGGATGAGATCGAAAAAGCGCATCCTGATATTTTTAATTTGTTATTACAAGTGATGGATTATGGTTCATTAACAGACAATAATGGTCGAAAAGCAGATTTTCGCAATATTATTTTAGTAATGACGAGTAATGTGGGTTCAGAAGAAGACAGTCGGGCTTCTATTGGATTTACTCAGCAAGATCATTCATCTGACAGATTGAATATGATAGAAAAAAACTTTTCACCTGAATTCAGAAATCGCTTAGATGCAATAGTGCAGTTTAAAGCTCTGGATGTATCCATTGTAGGCAGTGTGGTTGATAAGTTTATTTTTGAACTTGAAGCGGTATTAACTGAAAAAAATGTAACATTAGCATTGGAAGCTGACGCTAGATTATGGCTTGCAGAACACGGTTGCGATCCTAAAATGGGTGCAAGACCGATGGCTCGATTAATTCAAGAAAAAATCAAAAAGCCTTTGGCTAATGACTTATTATTTGGAAAGTTAGCCAATGGGGGATATGTGCGTATTTATGTTAAAAATAAGGAGCTTGCCTTTTCAATTGAAAGTAAAGATCTGGCTGTATCTGAAAAAGTTAAAACCTAGTTTTTGGTTGAACTTAGCGGGTACGGAAAGTAATACGACCTTTGCTTAAATCGTAAGGGGTCATTTCTACTTTAACTGAATCTCCAGTAAGAATACGAATATAATGTTTGCGCATTTTTCCAGAAATATATGCTGTTACAACATGACCATTTTCTAGCTCTACTCGGAACATGGTATTAGGAAGAGTATCAATTACTTTTCCATCCATTTCGATTTGGTCTTCTTTTGCCATCTTTATTACTCTGTTGTTAAAAACCGATCATCATAGCATAGCTGTGTAACAAGCAATAGTGACAAAGCCACCTTTGTGGTCTTTACCAATAATTGGTCAACCCTTAAAAAACCCAAAACCATTTTATTTATAAAAATAAACGCAACAAAATACATAGTCAAGTTTTAAAAAGACTCAGGACTCAGGACTAAAGACGAAAGACGAAAGACGAAAGACGAAAGTAACTGGAGTCTCTGTTACCAGATGTCATTCCCGAAGTCTGTTATCGGGAATCTAGTTTTAAATACCTAGATTCCTGCTTAGAACATGCAGGAATGACGGAGGGAGTGAAGCGGCTCTTGTACTATATTCAAAAAACAATAGCACTATGAACATAGTATGATAATTGTTTTTTTACCAACAAAACAATGCTAAAGAGAATTCAACTGCCAGATGATTTTTATCAACACGATTTTAAACTGTCAAAGTGAGAACTCTCAGCATAACTCAGGAACGTAAAACCTGATCTTCGCCTTCACTTCGGGCAATAATCACCGCACCACACGAGTCACTAAAAACATTAACGCTGGTTCTACACATATCTAATATGCGGTCTACGGCGAGTATTAAACCAATACCCTCTAATGGCAAACCAATGGTGGCTAATATAATGCTGATAGCCACTAAACTGGCGGCTGGGATACCTGCGACACCAATGGATGTAACCAGTGCCGTGATAACAATGAGGAATTGCTCTGTCACGCCTAAGTCTAAGCCGTAAGCTTGTGCAATAAACATCGCCGCTACACATTCATACAATGCGGTACCATCCATATTGATGGTTGCACCCAGAGGTAAAACGAAGCTACTGGTTCTGTTAGAAACGCCGGCATTTTTTTCAACGCACTCCATGGTCAACGGCAGTGTGGCTGAAGAGGAGCTGGTTGAGAAGGCAGTTAACAAAGCTGGAAACATCGCTTTATAGTGTCGTAAAGCTTGCACCTTGCCTAGCCACTTTAAAGCTATTGGCAGAATAACAAACATATGTATGCCTAGTGCAAAGACTACGGTAAAAAAGAAATATGCCAGCGGTAAGAAAGCCGCTAAACCTGTCGAGGCGACAACCTTTGCCACTAAGCCAAATACGCCAAACGGGGCGAATTTCATCACCCAATCGGTCATTTTCATCATGACTTCAAACACGGCATTCCAAAACGCCAACAAGACCGTTTTATTTTCCTTGGCAATGTGCGTCAGGAAATAGCCGAAGAGTAGACCAAAAAATATCAAGCCTAACATTTGCCCATTTGCCGCTGCGGCAACAATGTTAGTTGGCACCATGCGTAAGAATATGCCTGTTAAATCACTTGCCCCTTTGCCTTCAATCTTTGCCGCAATATCGCTAATATCTGCCGTTAAACCGACTCTATCGCGTACTGGCTCGCCATCTATAATGCCTGGCTCAACAATGTTAACCAATAATAAGCCAACAAGAATAGCCACCACGCTGGTGGACATATAATAAGCGATTGTTTTACCGCCCAATCTACCCAGTCCACCTAAATCACCCATATTGCCAATACCGCAGATAATGGATGAAAAGATCAATGGCACAATCAGCATTTTTAAGGCATTAAGGAATAAGTCTCCTAAGAAGACATACAGGTCATAAAACTGAAATGAGCCAATGCCTGCTGTTTCTCCGGTTAAAATGCCAGCAACCACTGCCAGACCTATTGCTATAAAAATTTGCCAATGTAGTTTCATATTAGTTACTCAGGTTTTTGGGAGAAGGTCACATCAGCTTTAAGGCTTAAATTAGCTGATAATGTCGCCAGTTAAAGGGGCTAAGAATTTTTTAAATGATTCGCGAGAAGCCCCTGTAATGTTCATTGTATCTTACTTAGATATAATAATCACAATGTCGCTATTACTCAGTAGGTTTTGCTTGTATACGGGTTTGCTATTGACAAGGTGGGTCATACTGAAAGCATCTTTTAATAGGGTTTTCGGCACTGAATACTCACCTCGTTTAACAGATTCTACATCTGTTAGCGTCACATCAGCGGATTTCGCCAAAGTTGTTATTGATTCGCTATACAAGCCCGCTTGATTATCCATGGCGGAGATAGAAAGAATCAAGCTGGCTGAGCCCTTGATTCTCTGAATTTCAACAATTAACACCAAAATACATTTGTTTGTATTACATCTGTACTGCATTTGTATTATAGTTGCATCCAATAAAAACTAATTTAGAGTACAAAAATGAAAACAGACATTATTAGCACACGCATTGATCACGACATGAAAACACAGTTTTCTCATGTTTGCGAAGAAATAGGACTAAGTCCATCTCAAGCCATAAAACTATTTGCAAAAGCAGTTATCAACTATGGTGGGATTCCATTTGAACTAAAAGCCAAACAACTGAACCCTATTACAATACAAGCTATTCAAGAGCTTGAAAAGGGCAATGGACATACAGTGGATAATGTAGCTGAACTTTTTAATGATCTGCAAATTAAACTAAGCAATGCTTAAAATTAGATACTCAAACCAGTTTAAAAAAGATTTTAAAAAAGTACGGAACTTACCATTAGCAGATTTAAAAACCATATTTGAAGTGATTTTGACATTAGAAAAAAACTTAATTCTTGATAAGAAACATAAAGACCATGCGTTATCTGGCAATGGGGCAAAATTTCGTGAATGCCATATAAAGCCAGGCTTACTATTAATTTATAAAGTAAATTCAGACGCACTCCAAGTGGCTAGGCTTGGATCTCACAGTGATTTATTTTAAAAAGAAGATAACGGGGTCAGCCAGCTAACAAATCAAGAACAAATCAAGAAATCAAGCGGTCAACTGGAATTTTTTGTTGTGTGTGATTGTCCCACTGTACTCTAATCATTAACCTATTGTTAATGAGGCCCTTATGGATGCTATAAGCTACACCGCTGTCCGTGCAAATTTATCTAAAACGATGGAGCAGGTTTGTAACGACCATTTCCCATTTCCCATTTCCCATTTCCCATTTCCCATTTTCAATTTTCAATTTTCAATTTTCAATTTCCCATTTCCCATTTCCCATTTCCAATTTCCCATTTTCAATTTTCAATTTTCAATTTCCCATTTTCAATTTTCAATTTTCAATTTTCAATTTCCCATTTTCAATTTTCAATTTTCAATTTTCAATTTTCAATCAAACCCAACAATAAAAGGAAGAAAAATGTCAACCCATACACTTAATGGGGTCTATGAAGCCAATTAAGCTCTTGCACAAACCCAAATATCTACACGATCAACGCCAGATTTTTTTAATGTTTTAGCTAGATCGTTGACTGTTGAGCCAGTGGTCATAACATCATCGATTATTGCAATATGTTGGGCTTTTATGATTTTGCCGACTTTAAAAGCACTTTTTATATTGGATCGGCGTTGTTTTGCAGGCAACGCGATCTGATGCTGTGTATTGCGAGTTCGGATGCATGAGTGAGTGTCAATAGGAATTTTTAGATGTTTAGAAACCGATTTAGCAATTTCTATTGATTGATTGAAACCACGCTCCCTAAATCGTTGTTTATGTAAAGGGACTGGGATGATTAACTCTGGAAGTTCTGCGGTTTTTTGCAAATAATCAGCCAATAGAAAACCCAGTAAACGTGCGTTTTTATATTGTTGTTTGAATTTAAGAGTACTAATCAAGTGGCGTAAAACATCCTGATATATAAAAGGTGCATAGGTTTCATCAAACGCGGGTGTTTGATTAATGCAGCGTCCACATAATAACGGCTTTATATTGGCTGTTTCAAAGATTTCAGCGCAACGATAACAGCAATGAAAATTTTTTTTAAGGTTGATGAAGCAAGGTTTACAGATGTCTTGTGACTCAAAACCTTTATTACCACATAAGATGCAAGTAGGCGGAAGCAGGTAATCCTGTATAATATTAAACCAGTTGTTTACCATTTTTATTAAAGTAGGTTGACGAGTTTATTTGTTGCTCTGCTTAAGGGTGAATAAATCCGATTCCATAAAAGACAAAACCAAGAGATTAACAGATGTCTGCAAATCCTAATATAGATCAAATCTCCTTAAATACCCAATTAAAAATGGCGACTAGCCTTAGAAATGATTGGCAATTAGATGAAGTGCAAGCATTATATGCTTTACCTTTTAATGACTTACTGTTTAAAGCACAATCTATACATAGAGAAAATTTTGACCCTAATGAGGTGCAAATTAGTAGCTTATTAAGTATTAAAACGGGTTCATGTTCAGAAGATTGTGGATATTGTCCACAAAGCGCACGATATGATGCAGATTTAACGCCAGAGGCTTTAATGCCAGTTGATGATGTGATCAAATCTGCTCAATTAGCAAAGGATCAAGGTGCTTCCCGTTTTTGTATGGGGGCAGCTTGGCGCAGTCCTAAAGATAAAGATATAGAACGTGTGGTAAAAATGGTACAGGGTGTTAAAGCACTAGGTATGGAGACTTGTGTCACATTAGGTATGTTGACTGATAAGCAAACCAAAGCGTTGAAAGAAGGTGGACTGGATTATTACAATCATAATTTGGATACTTCTAAAGAATATTATTCAGAAGTCATTACCACACGTAGCTATCAAGATAGACTGGATACTTTAAAACGAGTCAGAGATGCAGATATCAATGTGTGTTGTGGCGGTATTGTTGGTATGGGTGAATCTGATATTGATAGGGCAAAGCTGTTAATTGAATTAGCTAATTTACCCAAACATCCAGAAAGTGTCCCTATTAATATGCTGGTGCAAGTGGAAGGCACCCCGTTACAAGGCACGGAAGCATTAGACCCACTTATTTTTATTAGAACTATAGCTGTTGCCAGAATTTTAATGCCTGAATCCAGAGTACGGTTATCAGCGGGTAGAAAAGAAATGTCAGATGAAATGCAGGCAATGTGTTTTTTTGCTGGCGCAAATTCAATATTTTATGGTGACAAACTGCTAACAACAGATAACCCCATGAGTAACCATGATATAGCACTATTTAATCGCTTAGGTTTAAGATCTGGCGGTTCCAGTTACGCAGGATGACGGTTGGTTTTGCTAGTTTAGAAGATGATTTAGAGTCATTAAAAAAACAAAATATTTACCGTTCCAGAAGGCTTGTTTCATCATCTCAGGGCGTTTGTATTGAGATAGATGGTAAAAAAGTTATCAATTTTAGTAGTAATAATTATTTAGGGCTGGCGAATCATCCAGAAGTGATTGAGTCGTTTAAAAAAGCAACTAATCAATACGGTGTAGGGACAGGTTCTGCACATTTGATTTGTGGTCATACATCGAGCCATCATGCTTTGGAAGAAGAGTTGGCTGCATTTACTGGCAGAGATCGCGTATTATTATTTTCAACGGGCTTTATGGCAAATATAGGCATTATTTCTGCGTTATTGACTCGTGGGGATTTTGTTTTTGAAGACCGTTTAAATCATGCTTCCTTATTAGACGGTGGCTTATTATCTGGCGCAATTTTTAAACGCTATATGCATAAGGACATTGAAAATCTTCAAACAAAAATCAAATTAAGCAAACGAAAATCATTGATTGTCACCGATGGGGTTTTTAGCATGGATGGCGATTTAGCTTTATTACCCGAGCTGAGTTTGACTGCAAAAAAAAACAAGGCTTGGTTAATGGTTGATGATGCACATGGTTTTGGTGTTTTGGGGGCAACAGGGGGTGGCATTGTTGAACATTATGGTTTGTCGCAACAAGATGTAGCCGTGCTAATGGGCACTTTAGGGAAAAGCTTTGGTACCTTTGGTGCCTTTGTTGCTGGCTCAGAGATATTGATTGAAACTCTAATACAAAAAGCCAGGAGCTATGTTTTTACCACGGCCTTACCCGCTGCAATAGCAGAAGCCACACGAACCAGTCTGCGAATTTTAATGGTTGAAAACTGGCGAAGAGATAAGTTATTGAAATTAGCTAATCGCTTTACTTTAGGTGCAAAACAGATAGGTTTACAAATATTGCCATCAGCTTCGGCTATTCAACCGCTATTAATTGGCGATAGCCAAAGTGCGATAAGATTGAGTAATGACTTGTTGGATAAAGGTTTTTTAGTCAGTGCTATTCGTCCACCGACTGTTGCTAAAGGACAGGCACGGTTGCGCATTACTTTTTCAGCAAATCATGATGAGCAGCAGATTGATCAATTATTAGATGCTTTGGAGTCGACTGCATTATGATTAAAGTGCATAAAGAGGTCTATGGACAAGGCAAAGCTATTGTACTTATTCATGGTTGGGCAATGCATACGGGTATTTGGCGTTCCTTTGCACAACAATTAGCACAAAACTATCAAGTGACTTGCTTAGATCTACCTGGGCACGGGCTTAGTGAGGTGGTTAAGCCTTTTACATTAGAGAAAATCAACGCAGTATTGATTGATGAAATGCCAGATACTCCATTTTGTTTATTGGGCTGGTCATTAGGTGCGTCAATAGCGATAACAATGGCTAAGCAATATCCCGATAGAATTAATTTACTAATATGTCTGGCAGGGAATCCAAAATTTACACAGACAAAAGATTGGCCGGGGATGCAAGTTCAGTTGTTAGAAGAATTTGCAGAAAATTTGCAACTCAGTTGTCAGTCAACATTGCTTCGCTTTCTTGCACTGCAAGTACACGGTTTAACGAATGGAAAAAAATTATTGAAACAACTAAAGTCAGCTATTGATGAATGTGATCCACCGACAGAAACTGTGTTGAAACAAGCCTTAGAAATTCTAAAGCGCGCTGATTTGAGAGAAGATCTGGCTGCATTAAAATGTGGACTAATGATCATTCAAGGTGATAAAGATACATTGGTGCCTTTACAAGCGGGTCATAGCATACAAAAATTATCATGCAAAAGTAAGTTAAATATTATTTCTGGGGCAGGGCATGCGCCTTTTTTATCGCATTCATCTGAGCTTATTCAAATAGTGCGTGGTTTTGTATGAGTGCGGCATTTGCTACCGAAAAAAATAAAATCAGGCGCTCGTTTTCAGCAGCAGCAAATCGCTATGATGATTCTGCCTTATTACAAAGGCAAGTTGCGCTGGATTTGATTTCTCAATTTGATATTAATATAGCGAATGAACAGGTGATTGATTTAGGCTGTGGCACCGGTTTTTTAATGCAACAGTTGATGTCAGCAGAATCAGCAAAGCAAATGATAGCGGTTGATATTGCTCATGCCATGCTATACATTGCACGTAGAAAATTGAAACAATTAAATAACATTCAATTTATTTGTGCAGATGCCGAAAAATTACCATTGCCTACGGCTACAGTGGATAAAATTGTATCCAATTTGGCTTTACAGTGGTGTGTGGACTTAACTACGGTCTTTGAAGATTTTAAACGGGTATTGAAGGCCGATGGGCAGTTGCTGTTTTCTACATTTGGTACGGGGACTTTACAAGAGTTAAAACAATCTTGGGCTCAAGTTGACAAGCATATCCATGTGAATAAATTTTATGAGGAAACTAATATCAGGTTGTTTTTAAAAGAAACAGGGTTTAAAAACATTAAAATTAAAAAAAAACGTTATAAATCAAGCTACACCTCAGTAGTGGCGTTAATGAAAGAGTTAAAAGATATTGGGGCAAATAAGGTGTTTTCTGCTCAAAGTCAAAACACAATAAGTAGAATGAAAATGCAATTAATGATAGCCGAATATGAAAAAAACTATCGAACTAAAGAATCAATTCCTGCTACTTATGAAGTTATTTTTGTTTCTGCACAAAGTTAAGTATTATTTTGAATAATAGCAAAGCTTATTTTATAACAGGTACAGATACAAACGTAGGAAAAACCTGGGCATCTCTAGCTCTAATGTACTATTTTAAGCAACAAGGGTATTCAGTAGCAGGAATGAAGCCAGTAGCCACTGGATGCCAATGGGATGGTCGGCAGTTTAAAAATAAAGATGCACTTTTGTTGCAAGAAAACGCATCTATTCATCTGCAATATAAAGAAATAAACACCTATGCTTTTGAAATGTCAGTAGCACCGCATTTGGCGAATAAAGAAAATGAAATTCAGTTAAAACTTATTGTTGATAGCTTTGGAAAATTACAAGCAAAAGTAGATAGGGTTATTGTTGAAGGTGCTGGAGGATGGCTAGTACCACTGTCAGAACACTATGATATGTCTGATTTAGTCATTGCTTTAGACATACCCGTTATTTTGGTAGTTGCAATAAAGCTGGGATGTATCAATCATGCACGATTAACACTCCGACAAATACAAGCAGATGGAATAGAATGTGCAGGATGGATTGCCATGTGCCTTGATTCTGATATGCAATTAATGGCAGAAAACATTGAAAGCATAAGCAACAGAACATCAGCTCCTTTATTGGGGGTTTTACCCTTTACTGAAAAACTGGATGTTAATTATCTAGCTTCCAAAATAAATTTATAAAGTTAAATATATTAAAATTATATAAAAGACAAATACTTGGGTGGGTTATATTGTTATTTATATAGAAAATATTGTAATAAATCATAAAAACATTTAGAGCTGTTCTGGAATACAACCCTTGCATAGGTTAAAATTACCGGCTTGGTGCGTGGTGGGTCATTTTGTAATATTAAGTGGTAGGGCATTGTATTCCAGACCACGCATAACGAATTTATAACTTTAAACTGGAGGTTACTCCGTGAGAAAAACTAAGCAACTGCTTACTGTTATTGGTCTAATGACTATTGGCATCGGAGTTGCACAAGCTGATTACACCATGAATTTAATGCAAGGTGCAACCAAGCTCAGTCACGAAGTCTATGAAATGCATATGATTGCTTTATGGATTTGTGTAGCTGTTGGTGTTGTTGTTTTTGGTGTCATGTTTTATTCGATTTATTATCATCGAAAATCTATGGGGCACAAAGCAGAACAATTTCATGAGAATACAACGATTGAGATTATTTGGACAATCATTCCAACTATCATTCTAGTGATCATGGCTATCCCTGCCACCAAAGCAATGATTGCTATTGATGATACTTCCGATACTGAAATGACGATTAAAGTCACCGGTTGGCAGTGGAAGTGGGAATATGAATATCTGGAAGAAGGGATCCATTTTTTCAGTAGCTTGGATGAAGAAAGCAATAAAGCACGGCATGTAGGTTCTGGGATTGATCCCCAGAGTGTTCCTCATTATCTATTGAATGTAGATAACCCTGTGGTTATTCCTATTAACACCAAAATTCGTTTTCTGTTTACTGCTGCGGATGTGATTCATTCTTGGTGGGTACCTGATTTAGGCTGGAAAAAAGATACGGTTCCAGGATTTATTAATGAAAACTGGACAATGGTTGATGAGCCAGGTACATACCGAGGACAATGTGCTGAATTGTGTGGTCAAGATCATGCTTTTATGCCCATTGTATTGATTGCGATGGAAAAAGTAGATTATGCAGAATGGGTGAAAGAACAAAAAGCCTTAGTGATTGCAAATGCTAATGCGGCGAATAGAGAATGGTCTGTGGATGAATTAATAACTAAAGGTGCGGGTGTCTACGCAAATAACTGTGCATCATGCCACATGGGTGACGGTAAAGGGATGCAGGGTGTTTTTCCTGCGTTAAGTGGAAGTCCAGTAGTCACTGGTGATATTGAAACTCAAATAGAGTTAATAATGAATGGTAAGGGAATGATGCCGGCTTTTGCTCAAATGTTAAGCCCCGTTGATTTTGCTTCGGTAGTTACTTTTATTCGTAATGACTTGAGTAATACTGTGGGAGATTCAATTCAGCCGTCTATTATCCAAGAGAAACAATCAGCGATTACGGTAGATGAAGATGATGTCTAAGTTTTTAAGCATGATCTGTCTGGATTCTTTTTTAAATATTTTTAAGAGGTACTAAGTATGTCTGCTGTGACAGTTGAAAATGATGATCATCACGATCACGGGCCTGCAAAGGGATTTATGCGGTGGATAGTAACCACTAACCATAAAGATATTGGCACCATGTATCTAGTTTTTGCACTAGCTATGTTTTTTGTAGGTGGTGTAATGGCTTTGATAATAAGGTCTGAATTATTTGAACCAGGTATGCAATTTGTTGAGCCTCAGTTCTTTAACTCTATGACCACTATGCATGCATTGGTAATGATTTTTGGTGCAGTGATGCCTGCATTTGTTGGTTTCGCTAACTGGCAGATACCGATGATGATTGGCGCTCCAGATATGGCATTACCTCGGATGAATAATATGAGTTTCTGGATGTTAGTGGCTGGCATTTTATTGTTGTTTAGCACTTTATTTGTAGAGGGAGGGGCTCCTGCTGCGGGCTGGACAATGTACCCTCCTTTGGTCTTACAAACAGGTAATGCTTTACCTTTTGCGATTTTTTCTATCCATTTGTTAGGTATTTCTTCTATTATGGGAGCGATCAATATTATCGCGACTATTTTTAATATGCGAGCACCTGCTATGTCATTAATGAAAATGCCTTTATTTGTTTGGACATGGATCATTACCGCTTTTTTACTGATAGCCATTATGCCTGTATTTGCTGGTGCAGTGACTATGCTATTAACCGACCGCTTTTTCGATACCAGCTTCTTTGATGCTGCTGGTGGTGGTGATCCAGTGCTTTATCAGCATCTTTTCTGGTTTTTTGGGCACCCCGAAGTTTATGTGTTGATTTTACCGACATTTGGTATAGCTTCTACGATTATCCCTGTTTTTGCGCGTAAACCTTTATTTGGTTATGCCTCCATGGTTTATGCTACGGCAGCGATTGCTTTTCTTTCTTTCATAGTATGGGCGCATCATATGTTTCTTGTGGGAATGCCTTTGGTGGGTGAGTTATATTTTATGTATGCCACTATGATCATTGCTGTTCCTACTGCGGTTAAAGTTTTTAACTGGACAGCAACCATGTGGAAAGGTGCGATGACTTTTGAAACCCCGATGTTGTTTTCGGTCGCTTTTGTCATATTGTTCACTATTGGTGGTTTTACTGGTTTAATGATGTCATTGGCACCGGTTGATTTCCAGTACCATGATACTTATTTTATTGTGGCTCATTTTCATTACGTTTTAGTACCAGCCTCTATTTTTATGATTATGGCAGGATGTTATTTCTGGTTGCCTAAGTGGACAGGTAATATGTACGATGAAAGATTAGGGAAACTACATTTCTGGTTATCCGTTATTTCTGTCAATATCCTTTTCTTCCCCCAGCACTTTTTAGGCTTGGCGGGTATGCCGCGTCGTATTCCTGATTATGCGGTGCAATTTGCAGATTGGAATATGATTTCCAGTATTGGTGCGTTTGTTTATGGATTTAGCCAGTTGTTATTTGTCTACATTGTTTATAAAACAATTAGAGGGATAGATTGCGAAAAAGCAACGGATGAAGTATGGGAAGGTGCGAGTGAGCATGGTTTAGAATGGAGGCTTCCATCGCCTGTACCCTATCATACATTTGAAACACCACCTGATGAAATTCCAACAGAACACTTCTAATAACTAGGCAATTTAATTTTGGTCTATATAAAATGAAAATAAGAACAAAAAATATTTTGACAGCTATTATTTTGCTTGCATTTTCTGCGACGCTTTATGTCTATGCAGTGATGAGATCCATGTCGTTATGAACAATGAACTAGAGAGAAAACATACGAAATTAGTAAGAAAATTATTTTTTGTTGTAATAGCAATGTTCGGTTTTGGTTTTGCTTTAGTGCCGATATATGATGTGTTTTGTGATATTACCGGACTGAATGGTAAAACAGCACAAGTCGCTGCTGTCGAAACAAAGTATGAAATTGATACAACAAGAGAGATAACAGTGGAATTTGTAACCTCTCTTAATGAATCTGCACCCATGCTTTTTTTTGCTGAAACAAAAAAAATAAAAGTACACCCTGGACAATATTACACGGTGAATTTTTACGCAGAAAACAAAACGAATAAACCAATGATTGCACGGGCGATTCCTAGTATTACACCAGGGCCTGCCGCAAATTTTTTTAAAAAAACAGAATGTTTTTGCTTTACGGAACAAAGGTTCGAGCCAAACCAAGGTAAAACTATGCCGGTTCGTTTTGTTGTTGATACAGACTTACCTGCAAAGTATAAAACAATCACATTGGCTTATACATTTTTTGATAACAGCACAATATCAGTTAAACAATAACAAGGGGTAGCTTATGTCTACAGATGTCGCATATTACATTCCACATAAAGCCGTTTGGCCAATTATAGGTACAGGTGGGCTTATGATGATGCTGGCAGGGTTTGCCAATTATCTTAATGGGAATTCAATAGGTCCAACCATGATGATGTTGGGGCTAATGATCTTTATTGTCATGTTGACAGGTTGGTTTACTTTGCAGTCCAGTGAAAGTGAATCGGGTATGTATAACCATGGTGTCGGCATTTCATATCGTATGGGAATGATGTGGTTTATTTTTTCAGAAGTGATGTTTTTTGCCGCTTTCTTTGGTGCATTATGGTACACGCGAAATATATCTGTTGATTGGCTGGCTGGAATAGGCGGTGGACCTGGAAAATCATCCAATCTATTATGGCCTGGGTTTGAATCTGTATGGCCGACTAATGGCCCTGGCAATGTTGGCGGTGATTATGAAGAAATGGGTGCTTTTGGTCTACCTTTCCTCAACACCTTATTATTATTAACCAGTGGAGTAACATGTACTTGGGCGCATCATGGCTTATTGGCCAAAAATAGAGAGCAGTTGATTAAAGGCTTAATGGCAACGGTAACCCTAGGTTTTTTGTTTGTTGGTTTCCAGGCTATTGAGTATTATGAAGCGTACCATGAAATGGGTTTAACCTTAGGTTCTGGTGTTTATGGTTCAACATTCTTTATGTTGACAGGCTTTCATGGTTTTCATGTCTGTGTCGGTGCGATTATATTATCAGTGGTATTGTTCAGAAGCTGGAAGGGGCATTTTACGCCTGAAAATCACTTTGCCTTTGAAGGTGCTGCCTGGTATTGGCATTTTGTTGATGTGGTTTGGGTAGGGTTATTTATATTTGTTTATATTCTATAAAATACCACACAAAAAAAGCGTGACTTGTAGAGGTTGCGCTTTTTTTTTGCCAAAAGACTAAAGACTAAAGACTAAAGACTAAAGACTAAAGACTAAAGACTAAAGACTAAAGACTAAAGACTAAAGACCCCTTGATTTTTGGTAATTTCTTATGGTGTTGAAGTTCTGGGCAGCCATTTTGTGGATTATGCAAAATAATGGTTAAATTGATGTGTTTTTGTGTGAATGATGGGAGTTTGGGGATAAGACCTCAAAGGCTGCGAACTGACCTAAAAATTAACTCCAAATAAAAATCAAAAAATATTGCCTTTTAAGACAGTCTCTGGATTCCTGCTTAGAACATGCAGGAATGACGGAGGGAGTGAAGCGGATCTTATACCATGTTCAACAAATAAATACACTAATGTATCACTCATATTATCACCTTATTAGCCAACTAAAAATAGTGGATTATCAATAAGTAGCCCCTATTTTTAGCAAACACATAAGGCGCTAATATAAGCACATATTAGTATATTTATTTATTGAATAGGGTATCATTGGGTAAGACGGATTGTTGTTGTTGAATTTTTTCTTGCTGTAATTGCTGGATTCTGGCACCAATTCCTTGTGGTTTTATCATGCCCGTTGTATAAGCAATAAATAATAATACAAGTAATAGTAATGAAAAACTAATTCTATAAGTCAGTGCTTTGGCAGTTTTGCTAGAATGCTCCTGTTCTTTATGTCTGACAAGATTAAACAAGGCAACGCCTAGACTCACAAGCATTAATACGAAGACAATGATGAAAAACAGTTTGATAGACATGGCAGTAGTGAGTATTCAAAAAAAATGTTGGAATTTGTGAAAACAAGATACAAATTTAGTATTTTATCGCTAATACTATACGCATTTTTTTTAATTGTATTATTTTCCTTAGGTTTCTGGCAATTAGGACGCGCTGAAGAAAAAAGGCTATTTTTAGATAAACAACAACTAGCAGGCTCTGAAGAAGCTATTTCATTGGCAACATTAGTGAATAGTCATGCTTTAGAATATAGACATAGAAAAATTGAATTAACAGGGGTTTACGATTCACAGCATCAGTTTTTGATAGATAATCAAATTGTAGATGGGAAAGTAGGTTATTTTATTTTAACGCCTTTTAAAGTGAAGGGAATCAGTCAATCAGTACTGGTTAATAGAGGCTGGTTACCTTTAAACAAAGATAGACAAATATTACCTGACGTATCTATAGCCGTATTAAAAAATACATTAATGGGGAAAGTAAATCAGTTTCCAAGTGTGGGTTTAAAATTAGCAGGAGCTGAAATTCCAACAGAGGGTTGGCCTTCAGTTGTACAAATTGTAGATTCACAAGTTTTGTCTAAGAAACTCACTTATCCTTTGCTTTCATTGCAGATAGAATTAGATCCTAAAATGAATGAAGGCTATCTCAGGAAGTGGAAAGAAATAAAAATTATGCAGCCAGAAAAACATATTGCTTACGCGCTACAGTGGTTTGGTTTAGCGATTACTTTAACGTTTTTATTTATAAGGTTTAGTAGAACGACTAATGAATGAACATCATAAAAAAAACAATAGAACAATTATCATCATCCTATTGGTGTCGATAATACCTTTTGTATATGCAGGGTATTTAGCAAAAAATACCGACTGGATAGAAAAAGGGACCAATAATGGTGAATTAATTATTCCTCCAATCACCACAGAAATAAATGAATTTATTGGCTTTGATCCGTTTTCTCGGCAGAATATGGTAGAGATCAAAGGTCACTGGGTATTAATTAATGTGATTACCAGTAAGGAATGCCGTGAGTTTTGTCTGCAAGCCATTCATAAAACAAAGCAATTACGTTTAATGATGAACAAAGAGCTTACGCGGATTCGGCGTTTAGTTGTAATCATTCCAGAAGTTGATAATAAAATGGCAAAACAGTGGTGGAAAGAAGATACGCGGCTATTAAGAGCTACGGCATCACCTTCACTCTTACAAAAACTAAAATCTATAAGAAAAGCAGATATTCCCGAAGGCATGCTTTTTTTAATGGACCCATTTGGCAATTTAATGATGCAATACGGGGCAGATTTTGATCCCTATAAAGTCAAAAAAGACTTGAAAAAATTACTAAGAATTTCACAGATTGGTTAAAAAATGTTTAGAAAAATCACCTTAATTACTTTAATAATTGCATTACTCGTTGTTTTTTGGGGTTCCATAGTGCAAGTGTCAAATTCAGGATCAGCATGTCCAGACTGGCCTGGCTGTTTTGGAAAAGCACTTGTCTTTGATGACGTGGAGTTTAGAGTTCAGGCTGCGGCAGACTTTCCTCAAACTCGGTTTAATATTACCAAAGCATGGACAAAAATCATCCACCGCTATACGGCTGCTATTTTAGGGCTTTTAGTTATTATTTTGGCCTTTGCAGCTTGGAAACAAAAGCACTGCCGCTGTGCGGTAGTGACATCTACTTTGTTGTTATTACTGCTGATTGCTTTTTATCTGGTCTTAGATAAATTTGCAATTGACTTAAATGCCATGCCGATAGTAGTGACGGCACAGTCATTCACCGGTTTTTTTGTATTCTGGTTGTTGTATAGGCTGTATCTAAGAGGGCAGAGCAATATTTTTTTGCACCAACAAAAGAATCATTCAATTCCTAGAGTCTTGGCAAATATTGCCATTGTTGTTTTGTGCATTCAGGTTTTTTTAGGCATTTGGACGAGTGAAAATAATGCCACATTAGCCTGTACGGATTTTCCTCGTTGTAATAATCAATGGATACCTACTGTTGATTATCTAAACGCACTAGATATATTTGCAGGACTGGAAAAGAACTATGCTGGCGTGCTGTCCTTTGATGGACAAGTTGCAATACACTGGATGCACAGAGCGGGAGCCGTATTTAGTTTTATATTACTGACTTTATTAATACTAAGTGCTACTTCAGAACAATATTCACGTCCTGTGCGTAAAGCGGGTTTGTTATTAAGTATTTTGCTTATGATACAAATTTCTTTAGGTGTTATGACCATTCGCTTTGGAGCACCGATAGGATTAACTATTGTGCACAATATTTTGGCTGCATTATTAATGTTGCCTGTTATCTCAATGAGCTTTTACAGCAAATATGCTTTCATTGATGGATTGAATGAGGGACAAGAACAGCTAGATGATAAAGATTCTTATGCTACTAAAGAATCCGTTGTTGAGATTGAAGTTGAAGAAGAAATTTATCGGCAACCCTCGGCAGAATCACTGTATTTAAGATTAAAAACACAGTTACAGAAAACTCGAACGGGTTTAGCTGGCGTTTTATCAAATATTAGCCTAGCCCCAAAAGGTATTGATGATGATTTACTAGAGCAGATTGAGTCCAGTCTATTAATGGCAGATATAGGGATAGATACAACAACACAGATCATTGCAACATTGACTGAACGTTTAGAAAAAGATCAATTAAATGATGGCGAAGCACTGGAGATTGTATTAAAAGAAAGTTTGCTGGAAATTCTACAACCCTGTTGTCAACCCCTTGAAATTCCACAACAAGAAACACCCTTTGTTATTTTAGTGGTAGGTATTAATGGAGTAGGTAAAACAACAACCATTGGAAAATTAGCAAAGCGCTTACAAATACAAGGGCATAGTGTCATGTTGGCAGCGGGTGATACCTTTAGAGCGGCGGCTGTAGAACAATTAGAAGCTTGGGGGGAAAGTAATAATATTCAAGTGATAGCGCAGCAAACTGGTGCAGATTCTGCCTCTGTTATATTTGATGCAGTTCAATCAGCGAAGGCAAAAAATATTGATGTACTTATTGCAGACACAGCAGGGCGCTTGCATACAAAAGCTAACTTGATGGAAGAGTTAAGTAAAATTAAACGTATTATGGGCAAAGTGGATGAAGCTGCACCACATGAAGTTTTGCTGGTATTAGATGCAGGTACTGGACAAAATGCTTTATCACAAACCAAAATATTCAATGCGTCTGTTGAGTTGACGGCTTTAGCATTAACTAAATTAGATGGCACTGCTAAAGGCGGTGTTATATTTGCTTTAGCTAGACAATTTGGTCTTCCTATTCGCTTTATCGGCGTAGGAGAGGGGATTGATGATTTACAGGACTTTAATGCAGATGCTTTTGTCAATGCACTTTTTGTAAAAGACTAAGATGCTCAAATTTGATCATGTCAGCAAGCGATATCAAGATGCAGGAGATGCATTAATTGACGTAAGTTTTCATTTACAAAAAGGTGAAATGGCTTTTTTAACAGGGCACTCAGGTGCAGGGAAAAGTACACTGTTAAAATTAATAGCCATGATGGAGCTTTGTAGTCGTGGGCATGTATTGTTAGATGGGCAGAATTTAAGTAAAGTCAGAGAAAAACAAATTCCTTTTATTCGTAGAAAGTTGGGACTGATTTTTCAGGATAATAAGTTATTACATGATAGAACTATTTTTGATAATGTGGCTTTGCCTCTGGTTATTTCAGGGTATGGACAACAGCAAATAGCAGGAAGAGTCAGGGCTGCACTGGATAAAGTAGGCTTGTTACAGAAAGAAAAAAAATACCCATTGGCGCTGTCAAGTGGTGAACAGCAACGGGTAGGAATTGCCAGAGCAGTTGTCAACAAACCGCAATTGATTTTAGCCGATGAACCTACTGGAAACCTAGATCCTGAATTATCAGCGGAAGTCATGCGGTTATTTGAGAAATTCCAAAATGTAGGCGTGACCGTGTTGATTGCAAGTCACGATATTGATTTATTAAAGCAGATGGGGCATAGAGTATTAACATTAGAAAATGGCAAGCTTAAAACCAGTGCATCATGAAAAATAAAGTGCATTCTCGCCACCAACAAAGCAACGGTTTTTTAGATAAATCACAAGCCTATTTACATATTCATTTACATGCGTTGTTTTCAAGTCTTGGACGATTATCCAGAAATCCTTTTACCTCATTAATGACCGCTGTAGTGATGGCGATTGCAATATCTTTGGCTTTGGGGTTTTACTTACTGCTTGCAAACATGCAGCAATTAACAGCGGGTATAGAAGCAAATAATCAAATATCTTTATTCCTAAAAGCAGGTGTTAGTGATAGATCGGGTGAGCAATTAGCCCAACAAATAAGAAAAAATAAGCAACTGGATAAAGTCGTTTTAATCTCAAAAAAACAAGCACTGAAAGAATTTAAAGATTACAGTGGTTTTGGTGATGTTTTAGATATTTTAGAAACTAATCCTCTCCCCGTTGTTATCCAAATATTACCTAAAAATACATTGGATGATTTGCAAAGTTTAGAACAATTGCTGATGGAGTTTGAACAATTAGTGCAGGTAGATTTTAGCCAAATAGATATGCAGTGGGTAGAACGCTTGCAATCAATTATGCAGATTATGCAAAGAGGGTCTATATTACTAAGTGGCTTATTAGGGTTGGCAGTCTTGTTTATTACGGGTAATACTATTCGCTTAGAGTTACAAAATAGACAGGATGAAGTACAAATAGCTAAATTAGTTGGAGCCACCCACTCTTTTATCCAGTGGCCTTTTCTTTACACTGGGTTCTGGTTGGGTTTTATAGCGGGTATAATGGCTTGCTTGCTTGTTGCTCTTATGATCATGATCATACAGAATCCGATAGAAAACTTATCCATTCTTTATGATGGCTCATTTAAGTTACTTTTCTTAAACTTAACAGAGACATTAGTACTGTTAGCAATGACATCATTGCTGGGAATATTAGGAGCATGGGGTGTCTTACATTATCAACTCCAGCAGATAAAACCAGAATAGATTTTTAAATTTACAAAATAATACATTAAACTTACCTTATTATTAGCACTCTTATTGTTTGAGTGGTAGAATTATCGGCTTTATAATTTAAGAGGCTTTTTATGGACAACACATTAGCTTTACCCACGAGCTTATCAGTAGGTAGCTTTGATTCATACATGAGTACCGTGAGTCATTTACCTAAACTGACTCCAGAACAAGAATATGACTTGGCTGTACAATACAGAGATTTTGGTGATCTTGAAGCGGCACGTAAATTGGTTATGTCTAATTTACGTTTTGTAGCTCATGTTGCGCGTGGATATAGTGGATATGGTTTGCCTTTAGCCGATGTGATGCAAGAAGGAAATGTAGGTTTGATGAAAGCGGTTAAACGCTTTGACCCAGAAGTGGGAGTGCGTTTGGTTTCTTTTGCAGTGCATTGGATTAAAGCAGAAATCCATGAATATGTAATCAAGAATTGTCGTATCGTTAAAGTAGCCACTACAAAGGCACAACGTAAGCTGTTTTTTAATCTTAGAAAATCAAAAAAAGATCTGGCTTGGTTATCAAAAGATGATGCTGAAGCGATAGCAGAAAACCTGAATGTAGATATAAAAATAGTCTATGAAATGGAAGAACGATTAGACGGTCGTGATATGGCATTTGATTTATCAGCTAATGATTCAGATGATAATATTTCTACACCCGCTAATTATCTGCAACAACAGGGAGCAGATCCTGCATTACTCATAGAAAATGCAGATTGGAAAGAGCATAAAGAAGTCTTATTGTCAGAAGCATTATCTGAACTTGATGAACGTAGTCAAGACATCTTAAAAAGTCGATGGTTATCTGAGAAGAAAGCAACCTTGCATGACTTGGCGGCTCGCTATAATGTTTCAGCTGAACGGATTAGACAATTAGAAAAAAATGCGATGAAAAAATTGAAAGTGGCAGTTACATTAGAAGCATAAAATAGTAATAGCGATATTATTAATAATTGCTTATAATGCCCAGCTCGATGCCGGGGTGGCGAAACTGGTAGACGCGTTGGATTCAAAATCCAATTTCTTAGGAAGTGCCGGTTCGATTCCGGCCCTCGGTACCACCAATAAAATAAGGGCTGTAGCGATTTAACCGTTACACCCTTTTTTATTGTCTGAAATTTGGTTCACAAGCAGTTCAGGCTTATGAATACAACTTATTTTTTACAAGTTAAATATTCATTATTAAACAAATTTATTAGTCGAATTCGCCATTTGATTTGCTTCAGCTAAAGCCTTATCGGTTTTAATTATTTTTAAATATACATCTCGTATTGCACATAAAATTAGTATTGTTGTTGTAATTCTTTGCTGGCCATCAATGACAACACGCTCATCTATAAAACCTCGAGTTTGGTTCTTAACAATAGCATTTCCAATGTAATAAATAGCTCTTGGGGCATCTTCATATTCTTTACCAAATGCAATAATGTCATCTAGTAATCTCTTTATTTGGTTCTCTGCATCCCAAGTGTATACCCTTTGATAAACAGGTATGTGGAATTGAGAAAGATCCCCCATTATCAGATTTTTATATCTTTATCCTCAGCTCTTATTGACATAGTTTTTATCCTTTTAAGTTAGAATATTAGGGTCATTAGGGTCAGAGTAGAATCAAGTTACCTTGAAGTTCCCCCAATAAAATGGTCATCTGGATTTTTTGCTTATGTTTTTTAATGTGCTAATTTTGCACTGGCTATACGATTTAGACTAACACCCGCTTCAATAGCCTCTAATGCTAAATGTCTGTGTACTTCTGGAGGAATACGCACCATAAATTTGCCACTATAATTGCGTGAAGATATTGGAGTGGGTATTTCTTCTCCATTTTTAAGCATATCTTCAACACATTCTTTCACTACGGAATGAATACCTTTTAAGGTTTTTTCTGAAGTTTCAGCAAGCCAACTAAGACTTGGAAATTCAGAACATAATCCTACAAACTCTTCATCTTCCTCTGACCAAGTGACTCTATAGGTATATTTCTCAATTTTATGAGCCATTCTTCACCTCAATTTGTTCTATAGCAAGTAATACTTGTTTTACTTGATACGATTTAGCTTTTCCTTTGTTATTTTGAATATTAACTCGTGGATCTCCTATCCATGGAGTTTTATAAATACAGTGGCTGCTTTCACTTTGACGGGCTTTACCAAAATAAAACGCACAAACTTTTTGAAGTTCACTAAAACGAATTCCTTTTGAGTTCGTTTTCATTTCCGTGACTATTTTTTCTACTCCACCCATGAAAAAACAATACCATTAATGATACTATTTATCAACAAGGGTTTTGTAGAAATAAAATCAAAGGGGTTAGAGTGAAATTCCCCCAAAAACTGGACACTAAATTATACTTTTTTGTCTCTTTGCTTTAAATCCTTCTATAAATTCAACTTTTAATCCAGATTTAATTGTAGCTGTTACTTGCCTTGCATCCGATGATACAAACAACTTTGATTGCCACTCTAAGGCGCAGGCTATATGAATAGCATCTAATGACCGCAAGATATTTACTTTGAGTAGTTCTGTTTTATTTTTGCAAAAAATGCGCTATTTTTTATAAAAAATTATTGTTTTTTGTTGTGCCATGTAAAAACTTAAAATCAAATAGAATTTAGCTGTTTTTAAGTGGGTAGGGGTGGGTTTTTGGTTTGGGTTTTTAAGGATTGACTAATTAGAAATACGTCCCTTATTTTGCCCTTTACTGAGCACCTGCTTTATCTGCTGCCTTGGTAAACATAAGCTGTTTTATAACACGGCGGGTAATATCATTACGCATTTTTTTTAAATGACGGTCGGCAATAACAGCAGGTACACCATTATCAAGATAGATCTGACGCATTTGAGCCAAAACCTCTTCGCACAGTTTCATAATAGACGCTGTAGCATCTTTGACATCAATATTACCTTTAGCAGCTAGTCGCATTTTATCGGTTACACACTTCTTGTATTGATACTGAGCCTGCTGAATTTTCTTGATCGTTGACTCTGTCAACTTTGTCGCATTCCACGCATTCTTTGCCTCAGTTGCATAAGCAATACTGGAAGACATTAAACAGATTAATAATAAATAGTGTTTCATCATTGTTTTTTTACTCCAATTGTAAAATAAAGGGGTTAGTTTAGAGTTTTGCTATTCAAGACGTTTTAAATATTTTTAAAAAGCACTTTAGAATTTCTTTGGTAATTGTAAAACTGTTTTCGCTGCTCAGGTAAGGATTCAATTTTAGCTTCTTTAAAACCGCGTTCTATAAACCAATGTATGGCTTGCGTTGATAGTACAAATAAGGTCTTTATATTTAATTTTTTTGCTTTGACTTGCAGATGCTCAAGAAGACGATAGCCACGGTCAAGTTTTTGGTAATCGGCATGTACAGCAAGACAGGCTATTTCAGCAGATTGCTTATTTTTCATTAAATGTAATGCGGTGCAGCCAATAATCAAACCATCACGTTCAATGACAATATAATCCTTAATTTCTATTTCCAGTTTTTCTCTGCAACGTCTAATTAATAGTCCTGCTTGTTCTAATGGTTTAATGAGTTCAAGAATGCCTGCAATATCCGTTAAGTTAGCAGAACGAATCTCTTCATAAGGGCTTGAGCTGACTAATGTACCTCTGCCATCTCGGGTGAATAATTCTAGCAATAAGGCACCATCTGTTTTTCGATTAATAAGGTGAACGCGCTCTACGCCTCTTTGGCAGCTTTGTAGTGCAGTATTGAGGGTTTGTGCTTGTTGTTTATTGATGTCTTGTTGGAGCAAGATTTTAAGCTCATCAGTGGTCATTTGTTGAATTAATTGCTGATTTGATAGGCAATCTTGTTCAGTGAGTAAAATCAGCTTTTCTGCCTTTAAGGCAATAGCAATTTCAGTAGCGACCTGTTCTGCTGCTAGGTTAAAAATTTCTCCACTGGGTGAGTAGCCAATAGGTGATATTAGAACGACATTGTCATCTTCCAATTGTTGATGAATAGCCGCATGTTCTATACGTCTAACTTTACCCGTATGTTGATAATCAATACCGTCAATAATACCTAATGGCTTTGCTATGACAAAGTTACCCGAGGCGACTTTAATTTTAGCACCTGCCATAGGTGAGTTGGGCAAACCCATGGATAATAAAGCTTCAATTTCTATTCGTACCAACCCTGCGGCTTCTTTAACACACTGTAAGACTTGCTCGTCAGTAATTCTAAGATTTTGGTGAAATACAGAGGTAAAATTTTGTTGTTTAAGGCGCTGGTCAATTTGTGGACGAATGCCATGGACTAAAACAAGTCTTATCCCTAGACTTTTTAATAATGCAAAGTCATGAATGAGATTATCACAATCATTTATAACGGCTTCGCCATTGAAGAATATAACAAAGGTTTTATTATGATGTGCGTGGATATAGGGGGAAGAGTCTCTAAACCAGTTTACAAAGTGAGCTTGTTGGTTTGGCATAAGAGTGCATTGATGCTGTGATTAAAAAGTAAAGTCGGTAATAAATAAGTTGTTGCTAATTTTTCAGCCTAAAGATCAGGGTATATTCATGTCCACGCTAACAAAAAAGCGAGATTACGCTGTCGCTAATCCAGCCTACAATAAAAAAAATTAATTATCTGTCACTGCACCTAAAGATGCTGAGCTAACCAGTTTTGCATATTTAGATAATACCCCACGGGTATATTTAGCTTCTGGTTGTTGCCATGCTTTTATACGTTCTGCAATGCTGTTTTCAGCAACATGTAAAGTTAATTCTTTTTTATCCGCATCAATGGTGATTTTGTCACCATTTTCAACAATGGCAAGTGTACCACCAACAAATGCTTCAGGGGTGATATGACCAACAACAAAACCATGGGTGCCACCTGAAAAGCGACCGTCTGTAATTAGAGCTACTTCTTGTCCTAAGCCTTTTCCCATAACAGCGGCAGTTGGAGAAAGCATTTCTCTCATACCAGGGCCGCCTCTAGGTCCCTCATAACGGATAACAATAACGTCACCTTTAACGATGCCACCATTAAGAATACTTTGTAATGCCATCTCTTCTGTTTCAAATACTTTAGCCGTACCGGTGAATACCAAACCTTCTTTGCCAGTGACTTTAGCTACTGCACCTTCTGTTGCCAAGTTGCCATATAAAACAGCTAAATGGCTATCTTTTTTAATGGGGTTATCTAAAGGACGAATCATATCCTGCCCTTCGGGATAGGGTTGTACATCCGCTAGATTTTCAGTTAGAGTTTTCCCAGTAACAGTTAAGCAATCACCATGCAATAAGCCCTGATCCAGTAAAATCTTCATTAGTGGTTGTATACCACCAATTTCAATTAATTCAGCCATTTGATAGCGGCCACTGGGTTTTAAGTCTGCCAGCATGGGCACATTTGCGCCAATACGAGTAAAGTCATCTAATGTAATATCAATATGGCTGGCATTAGCCATGGCTATTAAATGTAATACTGCATTTGTAGAGCCACCCAAAGCTATCACTATGGTAATGGCATTTTCAAAGGCTTTTTTGCTCATGATATCGCTGGGTTTAATATCCTTTTTTAAAAGTTCTAAGACAGCGCTACCAGCACGTTTACAATCCATTCGTTTGTCTTCAGAAACAGCGGCTTGTGCAGAGCTATTGGGTAAACTCATACCTAATGCTTCAATCGCAGAGGCCATGGTGTTTGCAGTATACATGCCACCACAGGAGCCTGCACCCGGAATGGCTTTTTGTTCAATACAGGACAATTCTGCATCATCAATTTTGTTATTGGCTCTTGCACCTACAGCTTCAAAAACTGAGACGACATCCAGTTTTTTTTCTTTATGGTAGCCAGGTAAGATGGTGCCACCATAGACAAATACACTGGGTCGATTTAAGCGAGCGAGTGCCATCATGCAACCAGGCATGTTTTTATCACAACCACCAATAGCAACTACGCCGTCAAAACCCTGACAACCCACGACTGTTTCTATAGAGTCGGCAATAACTTCACGCGATACCAAGGAATATTTCATCCCTTCAGTACCCATGGAGATACCGTCAGATATGGTGATAGTGTTAAATATCACTGCCTTTCCATCAGCATCATTAACACCTTTGGCAGCATTGTCGGCTAAATTATTAATATGCATATTACAAGGTGTCACCATGCTCCAAGTGGATGCAATACCAATCTGTGGTTTTTTAAAATCTTCATTGGTAAAACCAACAGCATGCAGCATGGCACGGCTGGGAGCACGTTCCATACCGTCAACTACTAAAGATGAAAAGCTGCGTGTATTATTGTCATCTGAATGAGCCATGTATATTATTCCTAAAGTTTATGTATAAATATTAAAGGGATAGCTTATTTTAATTTATAATTTTAGTAAAAACAATAAT
The DNA here is from genome assembly GCA_003666325.1 of Methylococcales symbiont of Iophon sp. n. MRB-2018. Classification (GTDB taxonomy): domain Bacteria; phylum Pseudomonadota; class Gammaproteobacteria; order Methylococcales; family Methylomonadaceae; genus QPIN01. The sequence continues at coordinate 14,802 of QPIL01000122.1, read as the reverse complement.
TTATGGGTATAAAAATACCCAACAAACCATTCCTAGCAAAAAAGAGGTGCAAGAGCGGACTGATACAAAGCAAGCATTATTTTTCTGATCTAATAAATATTGCTATAGTACAATGCCATTTTTTTAGAATGGAAAATTTAGCATGAAATATAGTAAAGCATTATTTTGTTTGCTATTGTTAACATTAACAAGTGTAGTGTTATCAAGCGATGAACATGACAAAAGGCAGCAAGTTAAAGCCTTGGTAGAGCAAGGAGTGGTCATGGCGCTAGCACAAGGAAAAGACGAACTCATTAAGCAGGTTAATGATTCTAAGAGTATGTTTGCACAAGGTGATTTGTATTTGTTTGTGGGTGCGCTAGACAGAGTAGCAATCTTAGCACATCCTTATAAGCCAGAGCTTTTAGGCAAAGATTTGAGTCTGTTTAATGACAAAAATGGCAGTTATATGTCGTTTGAATTTACTAGAACCGCTTTAGAGGAAGGTGCAGGTTGGGTCAGTTATAAGTGGGCGAAACTCAACAAAAAAATAACCACCAAACATACCTATGTGATGAAAGTTCCAACCAAAAATTACTTTGTTGGTGCGGGCTATCACACTAATGAAAAATAAAGGACACAAACATTAATGGGTCTATGCTATGTATAAGATCCGCTTCACTCCCTCTGTCATTCCTGCATATTCTAAGCAGGAATCCAGGTGTTTAAAACTAGATTCCCGATAACAGACTTCGGGAATGATGTGCGGTAACAGAGATTCCAGTTACTTTAGTCCTAAGCCCTAAGCCTTTAGTCCTGAGTCCTTTCTTTATATAAATCTTAAAGCCATTTTGCTGAGGTTTCTTTTCATTAACTTTGCTTTTAAAAAGTCTCCCAATTATTAGTTTTTCTGCGCCAGCTTAATTTAGGCAGTATAAAACCTAAAATGGTAGCAACCAGCGATAAAATCCCGCCGTATAAAAACCAGTCTTGATTAGTACTGTCTTCCAGTATCTGGTTTTCACGCTTAACTTGCTGTAATTCACGTTCTACAGAAATGACGCGCTCTTGCAATTGATCTCTTTGCTGCTTTAATTGCACTGCGTTAGATGCTGTTTGACGTAAATCATTAAGATCTTTGCTCAGCGTGTCTTTTTCTTGAGCAAGGGACTGGTTTGAACTTAATGTTTTGCGATTATTACCCTTTAATTGATTTAATTCTTGTTTTGCCAAGCTAAAAGCTTTTTCTAGGGTATTAAGCTGTTTGTTGGCTTTTTTTAATTGCCAGCGATTTATGGGCTTGTTTAAAGTATATCGAGTTAGAATATAGCCTTCTGTACCATCATTACTGCGTACTTTGCTATAGCCAGTACTTTTATCAACACTAATTAGCGTAAGTGCTGTGCCACTCGGAACCATTTTTAAAATTTTTGCATTTTTAATGTCACTACTTCTGAAGGTAAATTTATGGCTATCAGTAACATAGATTGTTTCAGCTTGAGAATATAGGCTGATTGTTAACAAAGTAAGCAATGTAATTATTGTTTTTTTCATGATTTCACCTTTTGTTTTCTTGTTAAATAAATTTTAACAAAGTAAAAATTCAAGTAATGCTTTTTGTGCATGTAAACGATTTTCAGCGGCATCAAATACTACACTTTGAGAGCCATCAATGACTTCTGCGGTGACTTCTTCGTTTCTATGAGCAGGAAGACAGTGCATAAACAGGGCATCACTATTTGCTATATTCATGGTGTTTTTAGTGACTTGAAAATCTTTAAATGCGATTTCACGTTTTTTCTGTTCTCCTTCTTGCCCCATACTTGCCCATACGTCAGTCACAATCAGGTCAGAATTTTCAGCGGCTGCTTCTGTAGAATTAAAAATATGGACATGGCCTTTAGCGTTATCAACAATTTCCTGCTTGGGGTAATAAGCTTCTGGACAAGCAATATTAAGTGTAAAGTTCAAAACCCGTGCTGCATTAATATATGAATGACACATATTGTTGCCATCACCAATCCAAGTAACCGTTTTGCCTTCTATATCACCTCGGTGTTCAAAGAAAGCTTGCATATCGGCTAGTAATTGACACGGATGTAATAAATCAGTCAGACCATTGATAATAGGTACTGAGGAGTATTTTGCAAAAGTAGTGACCATTTCATGAGAATGCGTTCTTAGCATAATACAGTCAACCATACTAGAAATGACTTTTGCGCTATCTTGCAGAGGCTCGCCTCGACCTAGTTGAATATCTCTGGGTGATAAAAATAGCGCACTGCCGCCAAACTGAGCCATACCTGTTGCAAAAGAAATGCGTGTTCGTGTTGACGACTTTTCAAATATCATGGCAAGGACTTGACCTTTAAGAGGTTGAAAGTCTGGGTCTTTGTTAGTTTTTAATTGCTTAGCTCTATGTATTAAACGGCGAAACTCATCGCTAGTTAGATCTAATAGGCTAATAAAATGTCTGGGCTGCATTGTTTTATTATTGTTTTGTAAATGCTTGAATAAGTTTTGCCAATATCCCAGTCAAAAATTCAATGTGTTCTGAAGTGATGATTAAAGGAGGCAGTAATCGTATGGTTTTTTCATTGGTGACATTAATTAATAAACCATTTTCTTGTGCAATACCGACTAATTCGGCGCAGGGCATGGCAAGATCAATGGCTATCATTAAACCTTTGTATCTGATGTTAAGGACAGCATTATTATCTTTTAGTGTCTCGCTCAAGAGGCTACAAATTTGACTGCCTTTGGCTTCAACTTGTTCTATGATGGAGGCTTCACTCAAGCTGTCTAAAACCGCACAAGCAGTATGACAGGCCAGTGGATTACCACCAAAGGTTGAACCGTGTTTGCCAGCCGTTAACAAAGTTGCTGCTTTACCTTTAGCAAGACAGGCTCCAATGGGTACGCCATTGGCCAAAGCTTTAGCCAATGTACAAACATCTGGAATGATTGCATTATGTTGATAAGCAAACAGCTTTCCAGTGCGGCCAATACCTGTCTGGATTTCATCCAGCATCATCAATAAATTGTTATCAGTACAAATTTGACGCACCTGGTTGAGATAATTGGTAGCAGGAATATGTACGCCACCCTCACCTTGTACAGGCTCAAGCATAATAGCAACAATGTTACTGTTCTGTTCAAGTGCTTGCTTAATGGCAGTAATATCATCAAAAGGAATATGGATAAAGCCTTCAAGCAAGGGGGCAAAGCCTTCTTGTATTTTTGGATTTCCAGAGGCACTTAATGTTGCCATAGTGCGGCCATGAAAACTTTGTTTCATTACCAATATACAAGGGTTGCTTATATTTTGTTGATGGCCGTATAAACGCGCTATTTTAATCGCAGCCTCATTCGCTTCTGCACCTGAATTACAGAAAAAGACATTATCCATACCGCTTTTATTAATCAGTTTTGTTGCCAGTATTTCTTGAGCAGCAACACCATAGAGATTGGAGGTATGTAGTAATTTTTTACTTTGTTGACAAATTGCCTGGTGAATAGCAGGGTGGGAATGACCTAAATTACAGACAGAAATACCTGAAAGGGCATCAAAATAGCGTTTATTATTTTTATCCCATAGCCAAACGCCTTCGCCTCGGTCAAAAGTAACGGGTAAACGTCTATAAGTGGGCATGATATGACAGGACATTTTTATTAAGTGACGGATATGATAAGTTAAAAACGAAAAACCTTTAATTATATATGTAATATAGTTACAAGCAAGAAATTGTTGCTTATATTGCAAATTTATTTTGTTTAATTTATAAAACTTGATAAAATTACCAACTTATTATTTTTTTGAGAGTTTTAGTAATGGATGTTATAGCAAGAATTAAAGATCAATTAGAAGGTCATCCAGTTGTTTTGTATATGAAAGGCTCACCTGATTTTCCTCAGTGCGGTTTTTCTGCACAGACTGTACAGGTGTTAAAAGAGTGTAATGCTAATTTTATGTACATTAATATTTTTGATGATCCGGAAGTACGTGAAGCGTTGAAAACCTATTCAAACTGGCCAACCTACCCACAGCTTTATATTAAAGGCGAATTAGTAGGTGGTTGCGATATTATCATGGACTTACACGGCAAAGGTGAATTAGCTAAAATGTTAGCAGCGGCTGCACCTGCAGAAAGCTAATTTGGTTTTAGCAAGACGGAAGGCGTTTTTGTCTTTCGTCTTTAGTTTTTAGTTTTTAGTTTTTAGTCCTGAGTCTGCTCTATCTAACTCTTCCAGCTTTTTCCAACGATTAACTATCATACAAAACAGCTTGGCTGTTTGTTCTGCATCATAAAGTGCCGAATGCGCTTTATTACTATCCCATTCTAAATTAGCTGCTTTGGCAATTTTAGCCAAAACGGTTTGCCCATATACCAATCCACCTAGAGTGGCTGTATCAAAGCTACTAAAAGGATGAAATGGACTACGTTTTATCTTGGTTCTTGCAATTGCTGCGTTTAAAAAATTCATATCAAAAGCGGGGTTGTGACCGACTAAAATGGCGCGTGAGCAGTCATTACGTTTAACCGCATCTTTGATCGGCTTAAATATTTTTGACAGTGCCTCTTTTTCTTCAATAGACATGCGAAAAGGATGGTAGGGGTCAATGTTGGTAAATTTTAATGCGGCATCATCAAGTTCTGAGTCTTTAAAGGGGATGATATTACAAGCATGTGTTTCTGTGGTTTGTAGCAGTCCTTGTGGGTCAGGCTCAACAATAACAGCGGCAATTTCTAACAGCGGGTTTTTTTTTGCATTAAACCCTGCCGTTTCAATATCAACAATAACAGGGAGATAGCCTCTGAATCGGTTACCTAACGGGTTTTTACTAATTTCCATCTATATTTTTAAGGTGTTTGGTTAAAAATGAGCAAGGACTTTATTTGTTGATTCAGTGTTTAGAGGTGCTGTTCTATTATGTTGCTCACATAAAGCGCCTCTAAAACCTAAATAATCAGCATTTAATTTTAACAGCTCAGGAATATCTTCAGTTTTAAGTGAGCCTGCCAAGCCACAGAATAATTCAGCTTCATTTGCAGATTTTACAAAGAGAGTTAATTCATTAAAAGACATTAACTGCGATAAAGTCCCAGATGTTTTATCCATAGTATCTAGCATAACACCTGTAAAACTGTTTTCTTTTAATGACGGAATAATTTTGAAATCAGGATCATTATCGGCGAATAGTACAGCAATTAATTGCTGCCTCTGTTGTGTCAATTGATTGAGTCTGGAAAGCGTTTGCTGCCAATCCCCACCAGGGAAAAAACCTATCTTGATATAATCGACCTGTGTTTTCGACATGGCAGTTACCGCATCAAAGATTAAATCAGCATTCATAGGTAAATCGCCTATCGTTGCACTGATTGGTTTTTTATGGTCAACCAGCTTTACAATATTCTTAATGGTGTCACTAGGCAGCGCTCCTAACGCACCGAGCTTAGGTTGCTTGAGATCAATAATATCAACAGAAGTGGTGAGTATGAATTGAGCCTCTTCAAGACTGTTAATACTGGCGAGCATTTTACTCATGTTTGCAACTGCTTTTGTTTGTGTTGATCCACTAATGCGATTAACCAGCCCCATGCTTCACGTTCGTTATCACCTGCGGTTTTGTCCAGACCAATCTTTAGATATTCAATTTCAGATTCTATTTTTTCTAGGGGTAGAATATGTAAACGACTGACTAAAATTGCCGCTTCCAGCACCGAATATTGAGCGCGATTGAAACCCCGAAAAGGCGCATGATTTTGACTGTGAACTATTTTAAAAAAAAGTTTAGGTCTTGTGGGGTCATCTTCAATTTTAATCAGTTCAAGCTCTTTATGAGCCAGTGCTGTGGAGAGGTAATGCCCCTCTATTTTGTCTGTTTTTGTTAATGGCCAATCGTGCTTTCCATTTAAACAACCAGCAAAAATACGGACATCATCACAATAATTAATCACGGCTGATTTTAATTCTAATATATTGTTTAAACTGTTGGAGGGACGAAACGGCAGGATGATAATTTCATCCGCCTGCACATGAATCCCCATAGGAGCTAGGTGTGATTTACCTTGTGCATTTTGAGTGCTGACAATAACTTCTTGTATCATTTGTTTTTTTGTAAAGTGGTTGCTGCTGGTTTAAAGCTATGCAAATCTGTAGTTTGTTCCGTTGTATTGGAAGCGCAGCCCCAATTTAAGGCCCGATCCTGATTAAAGCGTTTGCCTAGTTGCCAGGAAATTTCGGCACGAGCTAATTCTACACCTAAATAGAAAGCGTGACTGGCATCGGTATCTACTTGTAATTTTGGAAAAAGATCGAAAGGGTCGGTGGCAGTATGTAAGCCATCACGATTATAAATATGAATCCCCTCTGGGCTGGTTTGAATACGAAAGCTGGGGTCTCGTATTTGTGCCGCAAATTCATTGATTTCATCTAATTGATAGGGAAAAGGTGCAAGGTCATGAACTGTCATTAGCTTAGCATCAATATGTTTAGGTAAAGCACTGCGTTGCTGTGCAGCATACATAATACGCCGGGCTTGGTCGGCTTCCTTAATAGCGCGACAGGCATGTTGACTGACTTCTGTTGTCAGAATATGGTTAATATTTAACTCAGAGCAGATACCTAATAATAGGGTGTTCATACCTGAGGTATCAGCGTGGGTTAGTTCGGTAATATTGCCTACACCCAACATCATTTCCACATTGGGATATTGCTGTCTAAAGTTATAATTACGCACAATAGATTCGGTAAAGCCAAAATGTATCGGGTCTAAAATAGGGTCAACAATAAAAGGTTTGTTTTTACCTTGTAACCTTGAGATAGCATAATCTAAGGATGATAAATCGCCATGTATTTCTGGGATTAAAATGGGGGTGCTATTTACCTCATCGGCAATCCAGAGGCTTTTGTTGCTCAAGCTTAGTATGTAATCTGCCCCCGCTTGCCCCCCTCTGAGTAAATCATCATCCTCTAAAGAATCAATACTGACGGTAAAAGATTCTTGTTTTAGAGTGCGGATAATGTCTTCCATTTGTGGGAAAGGCGTTTCTGACAGGCAACCAATATCAATGACATCGGCACCATTTTGCTGGTAATAAAATGCACGTTTGATAACTTGGTCAACGGTTAAATTGGGTGCGTCGACAATTTCTGCAAAAACTTTAATCTTGTAGCGGGATAAATCAATTTTATGTGCGGCTTTGCCAAAAAACAAAGGTAAATCTTTCAGCTCCTCTGGGCCACGTTCTACTGGTATACCGAAGGTTTGAGACAAAGCGATTATATCGCCAAGACAACGTCCTGGAATAATTATTTTATCGGCATTGAAGGTGTTTTTTAAGCGTCGACTGATCATTTCAGTAGTGATTAAAGCGGCTACTTTAACCCCAAGCTGATGAATATTGTAGGTAAAATCAGTTTCCATCTGTTGTAAAATCAATGTTAATTGCTTTTCTGCCAGCTTGCCGGTCAAAAACAATAAATGCTCAGGCTTATTTGAACTCATGCCAGTGATTTAATCCGTTGTTTAACGCTGACTATAAGCTCATCGACACTTTCTACCACTTCGGTATATTCAAAAGTTTTGATTTTATCGGTTGCCTCTAGGTCAACTTTTCGGGGGTAAACCATGACTTTACCACTAGGTGCCGTGGTTTCCATTGCAGGTGCAATATCACAGGGGTAAATAATACTAGGTATCTGACATTTCCCTGCTTGGGAATATAAATTAGTGACTAATGAATCAGCAATACCTAAAACACATTTGGCAATGGTATTGGAGGTGGTGGGTGCCATCACAAAGGTATGATAATAACCCTTATAAAAATGACCCACAGGGGGTGCAGATGCAGCCTTATCTCTATAAACAGAATGTATAGCATGAACATTTTTTAAATCAACACCATACATTTTTAGCACTTCTTCTCCTGCCTGGCTTAAATAGACATCAACATTTTTCAGAGTGAGCAGGAATTCAAGGCATTCTTCTATATAATGACCAGAACCGGTGATAGCCCAAGCAATTTTAGCTCGATTCATTGTTGATTTAAGAATTAATCAGAAGGGGCATTATACCTGAAACTTTTTTTAGAAATAATATAGAGGACTCTATTGTGTTCAAAAATATTAATAAACCCATCATTATGGGGATTTTAAATGTGACCCCAGATAGTTTCTCTGATGGCGGACAATATATGAATGTAGCGTGTGCTCTCCAGCAAACTGAAAAAATGCTTTCAGAAGGTGCAGATATTATTGATATTGGTGGTGAGTCATCTCGCCCAGGTTCAACTCCAGTCAGTATTGATAGTCAAATTTCACGGGTTGTACCTATTATTTTAGCGCTTAGAAGTGAGCTGTCAGAAACGGTTTTAATTAGCATTGACACGACTTCAAGTGAAGTGGCTAAGGCAGCGATTAATGCAGGTGCTAATATCATTAATGACATTTCAGCAGGGCAGCAAGATCATCATATTTTTAGCATAGCCGCTGAAAAAAATGTAGCTATTATTTTGATGCACATGCAAGGTACCCCCAAAACCATGCAAGATAAGCCTTATTATAAAAATGTGGTTAATGAGGTCATGGATAGTTTAAACGATAGCATTGCAGAGGCATTGCACAGTGGGGTTAAAAAAGAAAATATTATAATAGACCCCGGCATTGGTTTTGGTAAACGGAGAGAAGACAATCTGAATTTATTGGCGCATTTAGAGCCATTAGTAGAAATGGGATTCCCCGTTCTATTAGGCACCAGTCGTAAACGATTTATGGGCAGTCTTTGTGATGTGTCAGAGCCTGCCGAACTCGTTGCTGCAACTGCTGCTACTACTGCATTAGGGGTTATGGGCGGCGTACAAATGTTTAGAGTGCATGATGTTAAAGAAAACAGACAAGCTGCGGATGTAGCATGGGCTATAAAATATGCTACATGCCAAACTGACTGACTTAGAAAGTAGCTTTCAAGCATCCACACTGAGCCAAATATTTAGCCCTTTATTAGAACAAAAAAAGATAGAATGCTGGATTAAACGAGATGATTTAATTCATCCAATTATTTCTGGAAATAAGTGGCGTAAATTAAAATATTGTCTAGATCATGCTTTAAAGTCGAGCAGCCATACCATAATCAGTATGGGCGGTGCCTACTCAAATCATTTACATGCCTTAGCCTATACCTGTAAGCAACTGGGTTTAAATTCAAGAGCTATCATCCGAGGAGAAGAAGGCAAACAGAAAAATCCAACTCTCTTAGATTTGCAAAAATGGGGTATGGACTTACGTTACGTCTCTCGCGAGGCATACAGAGCATTACGACAATTGAAAGCAGAGGATGCTTTGCCGGGTAATAAAAGCGGTGAATATTGGTTGCCAGAGGGTGGGGCAACAGCGTTGGCATTAAAAGGTGTGGCAGATATTGTTACTGAACTGGAAACAGAGTTTGACGTTATTTGTGTACCTTGTGGCAGCGGAACAACTTTAGCTGGAATTATTGCATCGTGCTCAGAAAACACAAAAGTTATGGGTTTCTCTGCATTAAAAGGTGCCGATTTTTTATCAAAAGACGTTGAACAATTACTAAAAAACAATCCTTTAAATAAAATCCATTGGCTAATTCAGCTAGATTATCATTTCGGTGGCTTTGCAAAATGTAATAATGAACTATTATTATTTATCAATGACTTTAAAACTTGTCATAACATTGTACTAGAGCCAGTTTACACCGCAAAAATGTTTTATGGCTTGTTTGATTTAATTCAAAAAGATTATTTTAAAGCAGGACAAAAAATATTAACCATACATACTGGTGGTATTCAAGGTAATAGATAATAGACGAAACTGATGGCTCGAAACCCTGTATTGCATTTCGTTCTGAATGATTTTAGCGTTTTGTAATACATTTAAAAAAATGAATAAAAACCTATGGAAATAGAACAACTAGAGAATCCAGAATATTACATTAATCGTGAACTGAGTTTATTAGAATTTAATGTTCGCGTTTTAGCTCAGGCAAAAGATGAAACGATTTCTTTGTTAGAACGGTTAAAATATTTATGTATTTCTTGTTCTAATCTGGATGAGTTTTATGAAGTGCGTGTTGCCAGTGTGTTACAAATGGCAAATATTGACCCAAGTGCATGCAGTATAGACGGTTTGACACCGCATGAGCAGTTGGAAAAGATAGGACATAAAGCACATGAATTGGTTGAAGAACAATATCGGGTTCTTAATGAATTATTAATTCCACAATTAAACGAAGAAAATATTCGCTTTGTAAGGCGAGATAAATGGACGGCAACACAACGTAAATGGATAGAAAAATTCTTTAATAAAGAGTTATTACCCATTCTCACACCGGTAGGACTGGATTCAGCCCATCCCTTTCCGCGTATCCTTAATAAAAGTTTAAATTTTATTATTTCTTTGACAGGCAAAGATGCCTTTGGTCGAAATAGCGGTAGAGCCATATTACAAGTACCTAGAGCATTACCTCGTATTATTCAGTTTCCTGCGGAAGAAGCTGATAGTGGACCGAATGATTTTGTTTTTTTATCGTCCGTTATTCATGCTTTTGTTAATGAGTTATTTACCGGTATGACAGTTAAAGGCTGTCATCAATTTCGAGTCACTCGTAACAGTGATTTTTTTGTTGATGATGATGCCGTTGATGATCTGATGCATGCGGTAGAAGGTGAATTAGTCATGCGTAATTATGGCGATGAAGTACGCATGGAGATTGATGAAAATTGTCCTGAACAAACCGTCTTTTTCTTAAAAGAACGGTTCAGCATGAATTCGGAGCGTATTTTTTACGCAAAAGGTCCTGTTAATTTAAGTCGATTACTAGAAATATATAACATGATTGAACGCCCCGATCTTAAATTTATCCCTTATAAATCCAGCGTTCCTTCTCGACTAGGTAGAAAGAAGAATATTTTTGAGGCTATTAAAAAACAGGATTTTTTGCTACATCATCCCTACGAGTCTTTTTTGCCAGTTGTTGAATTTATTCGACAAGCTGCTATTGATCCACACGTTTTGGCTATCAAGCAGACACTGTATAGAGCAGGAGTAGACTCACCAGTTGTCGCCGCTTTAGTCAAGGCAGCCAAGGCAGGTAAAGAAGTCACTGTGGTTATCGAATTAAGAGCAAGATTTGATGAGAAAGAAAATATTGATCTAGCCGCTAAATTACAAGAAGCTGCCGTTCATGTAGTGTATGGTGTCGTAGGCTATAAAACACATGCAAAAATGTGTTTGATATTAAAAAAAGAAGGCAAGACCTTACGTAATTATGTACATATAGGTACAGGTAATTATCATCCAACAACGGCTAAGGTATATACCGATTATGGCTTGTTCAGTTGTAACAAAGAATTAGGCGAAGATGTCAGGCGTATTTTTGTGCAATTGACCAGTTTAGGGAAAATGGCTAAATTACATAAATTATTACAATCACCATTTACTTTACATAAAGGATTACTGGAAAAAATTGGAAGAGAAATAGAAAACAAAAAAAATGGAAAAGTAGCAGAAATCCTTATTAAAGTAAATGCTGTTGATGAAGAAGAATTAATTAAAGCCTTATACAGAGCATCACAAGTGGGTGTAAAAATTAGTTTAATTGTACGCGGTGTTTGTTGTCTGCGTCCTGGAATTGTAGGCTTGTCAGAAAATATTGAAGTCCGTTCAATTATTGGACGTTTTTTAGAACATACGCGTGTTTTTGCTTTTGCTAATGATGGTACATGGGAAGTGTATGCAGCGAGTGCTGATTTAATGAGTAGAAATATGTTTAGACGGGTTGAGGTCTGTTTTCCCATAGAAAACAAAAAGTCACAAGATAGAGTACTTAGGGATTTAACGGGGTATTTAAAAGATAATACGCAAGCTTGGATATTACAAAGTGAAGGCAATTATGTACAACTTAAACCTGCTGAAGGCGAAGAGCCATATTTAATTCAGCAGGAGCTTTTAAAGTCTTTTCAGTAAAGATAAGAGTCTATGAAGAATTGAACGGATAAAGTTCAGCAACAAAAAAGACAAGAGCATAATGAATTAAAAGGGCATAAATATACCTTCCCAAAAAAAAACAGACTGCATTATCTAATAGCAAGAAAGCCTTATTAAGTGAACTTCACGCTTTTCCCTAAACCAAAAAAAGCCTAACGCTTGCAAGTATTAATAACAAAATTCAAATGGCTAAACGCAGAGCCAGCGGTTTCCGAAATAGCAACCTTATTGATAAGATTTACCTACTCGCTGGAACACTAAAATTTAATGCCTCACTCTATTCAACACAGCCCATTTTTTATTAGCCATGATACTTAAATGCTATAAATTTTTACTTAAAACAGAAACAGGAATTCTCGTGCTTTTGTTGCTATCAATGATTGTGCTAGCCGTTGTACAAATTATTATGCGCAATTTCTTTTCAGCGGGATTTCTCTGGATGGATTCTTTTCTCAGAATTGCCCTGTTATGGATGACATTAATCGGAGCCATGGTGGCTAGTAGACAAGGGAAGCATATAACTATCGAGGTTTTTTCACAGGTTTTAAGTGAGCACATGCAAACCATCGTTAAACGTATAACAGATACCTTTACGGCAGTGGTTTGTTTTATGGTGATGTTTTACAGTTTTAAATTTGTAAAAGTGGAATATGAAGAGGGTGGACTGGCCTTTGCTTTTGTACCTAACTGGATATGTGAATCCATTATTCCCTTTGCCTTTTTTATTATAGGTTTGCGTTATATTCTCTCTGCATTATTTGATTTGAGGGAGATGGAATGACGTATGTTTTGATTATGCTGTTGTTGCTTATGATGTTATTTGGAGCCCCTTTATTTGCCGTTATTTTATCTGCAGCATTGATGGGATTCTATTCTGCCAAAATTGACCTTTCAATTATAGCGATAGAGTTGTTAAGGATGACTGAAACGCCTTTATTATTGGCTTTACCTTTATTTACTTTTGCAGGTTATATTCTTTCAGAAAGTAATGCCTCCGAACGATTAATAAAATTAACGAGGGTGTTTTTTGGCTGGCTACCAGCAGGGTTAGCTATCGTTTCTTTGCTTGCGTGTGCAGTTTTTACCGCACTTACCGGTGCTTCAGGTGTGACTATTGTAGCCTTGGGCGCATTGCTTTTACCAGCCTTGCTTAAAGAAGGTTATGACGAAAAATTTAGTCTAGGATTAGTGACTTCAACAGGCAGCTTGGGATTATTATTGCCTCCCTCCATTCCGTTAATTTTATATGGCATTATTGTTCAGCAAATGAACTTGGGGCAGAGTTTTACCTTAACAGAATTGTTTATGGCAGGTTTATTGCCTGGATTGTTAATGGTGGTTGTTTTAGCCTTGTGGGTGGCATGGATAACACGACATAGAGTGGCTGAAAAGACTAGCTTTTCCTGGCCACAGGCGTTTGATGCAGTATGTGATGCAGCCTGGGAATTACCATTACCTTTTTTTATATTTTTAGGTATTTTTGGCGGTTTCTTTGCTGTATCTGAAGTTGCTGCAGTGACCGCACTGTATGTATTGATTGTAGAATGTTTTCTCTATAAAGAAATTAATTTAAAACAGTTGATAAATGTGATGTCACAATCTATGCAAATGGTAGGTGGCATTTTATTGATCTTAGCTGTTTCAATGGCATTCACCAATTATTTAGTGGATGCCGAAGTGCCAATGTGGCTGTTTGAATGGGTGAAAGAGAATGTTGATAGTCGCTTAACATTTCTTATTGTACTGAATCTGTTTTTGCTGGTTTTAGGGGCTATTCTGGATATATTTTCAGCTTTGATTATTGTGGTACCGTTAATTGTTCCTGTAGCACTGGGTTATGGGATTCACCCTATACACTTAGGTATTATTTTTTTAGCCAATATGCAAATTGGTTATTTAACACCACCAGTAGGAATGAATCTCTTTATTGCCAGTTACCGCTTTTGTCGACCTATTACCGAGCTTTATCAGGCCACATTACCTTTTATACTGATACTGCTACTTTGTTTACTGATAATCACCTATGTGCCTTGGTTGAGTCTCTGGTTTCTTGACTAACGGTCGATGACAAATAGTAGAAAACTGAAATTTGAGTATCCACATAAATGGCATAGACCCTAAAAATAGTGGGCTACTTATTAATAACCCACTATTTTAGTTAGCTTATAAGGTGATAATATGGAAGCTAGATTGGTGTGTTTATTTGTTGAATAGGGTATTGCTGCAAATGCAGAGAATTTATTCATCTTGAAAATTGTTTTGCTCTCTGATCTAAGGCTATCAGAAAAGAACGGCCAATTAAGTGCCGAATAAATGAAACCAGAGAGAATAAAAGTTGCACAGCAAAGCTGCACATATTGCATAACAATCCCATCAACTGGAAAAAAAGCAAATCAAACAGGGGAGGGGGGTAGAAAATCAGAACAGTTTAAAAATCCAGTGGGCTTTTCACCATATCCTTATTAAGAGCATGCACAATATGTGTATAAACTAGAGGGAAATAAGGGGACGCTACCCTTTGGGAAATAAGGGGACGCTGGGAAATAAGGGTGGGAAATAAGGGTGGAAATAAGGGTGGAAATAAGGGTGGAAATAAGGGTGGAAATAAGGGGACGCTACCCTTGGAAATAAGGGGACGCTACCCTTTTATCGGAAATAAGGGGACGCTACCCTTTTATCTGTTAAAATACACCTATGCCAAGACAAGCCAGAAGCGTATTTGCTAATATCCCACATCACATTACCCAGAGAGGCAATCGCCGTGGTGATGTTTTCTTTTGTGATGCTGATAAAGACTACTATTTA